>NZ_JAGMUE010000327.1:0-572 GCF_019049165.1 Streptomyces sp. AC627_RSS907 | reverse complement strand
CGCACCCACTCCGCCCCCGTCCCGCTCCCGCCTCGTATGCCGTTTGCGCATGGAACCGCGCGTGGGCGCATTGGACCGCATGGCCGCCGGGCGCGAGGGTGGTCCGAGACGCCCCCGCCCGGCATCGGCGGGGCGGTCACCCTCCTTCCGCACGCCCGCGCCCCAACTCCCGCACGCCCTGCTCCGCCGTGCGCGGGGCTCGGCCACGCGCCCCCGCGCACGGGGCACACACCCACCGGAGGTTTCCACACCATGCAGTACACCCGTGCCCGGCGAGCCGTCATCGGCGCGCTCGCCACGCTGACCCTCGCACCGCTCGTGGCCTGCGGCGGTGACGACTCCGCCGACGCGTCGCCCTCGGCCAGCCGGTCGGCCACCGCGTCGTCGGCGCCGCCGTCGGCCGCGGCGCCCGGCACGCCGGACGCGGCGGCGTCCGCGGCCACCGACAAGATCAAGGACCTGGAGCGGAAGTTCGACGCGCGGCTCGGCGTGTACGCCGTCGACACCGGCAGCGGGCGCGAGGTGGCCTACAACGACGGCGAACGGTTCCCCTTCGCCTCCACGTTCAAGGC
>NZ_JAGMUE010000326.1:0-623 GCF_019049165.1 Streptomyces sp. AC627_RSS907 | reverse complement strand
TGCCGCTCACCAGTGACGTACAGCTCTCCTAACGGCGGCCGGGGAGCGCGTGGCGGGCGAGGGGCCGGGCGCGCTCCGGTGCGGCCGGGACCCACGAATCCGCCGTCGCCCGGGCGGCGCCGCAGGTCAGCGCCGGGCGGCCGGGGCAGCAGCGGCGGCGGCCCGTGACCGTACGCGAAGTTCACACCCCGTGTGCGCGTGACCCCGTTACGCTGAACTGACCGGAGGCATCGGGAGGGCGGCATGGAGCCCAACACACTGCTCGACGCCGTGCTGGACGAGGCGGGCATCTCGCACGCGGCACTGGCGGCACACGTCAACGAGGCGGGCCGGGCGCGCGGCATGGAGCTGCGCTACGAACACACCGCCGTGGCCCGCTGGTTGAAGGGGCAGCGCCCCCGGGGACAGGTGCCCGACCTGATCTGCGAGGTGCTCGGCGAGCGGCTGCACCGCGCGCTGACCCTCGACGCCATCGGCCTCGGCACCCCCGGCAGCGCGCGCGGGGCCGGCACGCCGCTGTCCGGCTTCGTGGAGCGCGCCACCGCGTTGTGGCGCTCGGACGAACAGCAGCGCCCCCACATCGTGCGGGCCCCCGCCGTCACCGGTACCCCCGCGGTCATCCC
>NZ_JAGMUE010000325.1:0-586 GCF_019049165.1 Streptomyces sp. AC627_RSS907 | reverse complement strand
GTACGGCACGGCGAGCAGCACCTCCTCCCTGGCCAGCTCGACGCACTCCAGGCCGGTCCCGGTCAGCGGCTGCGAGGCGACGCAGAAGTCCACCTCCCTGGCCCGCAGCCGGCGCTCCATCTCCACCGCGTTGGACTGGTAGAGCCGCACGTCGGCGGCGGGGTGGGTGGCGCGGAAGCTGCCGAGCGCGCGGGCGAGGGTCAGCAGCGTCTCGGCGGTCACGGTCACCCGGCCAAGGCCGCGCTCGCGGGCGTCGGCGACCGCGCGCCGCGCGTCGTCGAGTTCGCTGAGCGCGCGCTCGACGTGGCGCAGGAACAGCGCCCCGTACTGGTTGAGCCGGATGCGGCGGCCCTGCCGGTCGAAGAGTTCCGTGCCCAACTCGGCCTCAAGGCGGGCGATGGTACGGCTCACCGACGGCTGCGCGACGTGCAGTTCCTCCGCGGCCCGACTGATGTGCTCGAAGCGGGCCACGGCCCGGAAGTAGCGCAGTTGCAGCAGGTCCATCGCTCCCCCACCCATGCCGTCGTGATCATCATGACACGGGCGGAACGGGGCGGTCCGCCCGGCCGCTGGCCACCGTCTGGCC
>NZ_JAGMUE010000324.1:5042-10100 GCF_019049165.1 Streptomyces sp. AC627_RSS907 | reverse complement strand
CGGTCCTCGCGGTCGGCACCCTGCGCCGCGACGAAGGCGGTCTGCGGCGGTTCCTGCTGTCGGCCGGTGAACTGTTCGTCCGCGGTGTCGCGGTGGACTTCACACCGTTCCACGGGGGTGTCCCGGCCTACCGGGACCTGCCGACCTACGCGTTCCAGCACAAGCGGTACTGGCTGGAGGCATCCACAACGAGCGGTGATGTGAGTGCGGCGGGGCTGCGCAGCGCGGAACATCCGCTGCTGGGAGCCGCACTGCCGTTGGCGGACGCGCAGGGGTATCTGTTCACCGGGCGGCTGTCGCTGAGAGCACATCCGTGGCTGGCGGACCACGCCGTGAACGGGACGGTACTGCTGCCGGGCACGGCCTTCCTGGAACTGGCACAGCACGCGGGAACACAACTCGGCTGCGCCACGGTCGAGGAGCTGACCCTGGAGGCACCACTCGTCCTGCCCGACCACGGCGGACTCGCGATCCAGGTCGTGGTCGCCGCCCCCGACACGGACGGCAGCCGACGACTGACAATCCACGGCAAGGCCGAGGACGCACCCACCGACCAGGAATGGACCCGCTACGCGGGCGGCACACTCGCCGAGGCGAGCGCACCCGTCGACTTCGCCGCTCGTGCCTGGCCCCCGGCCGGGGCCGAGGCGATCGACCTCGACGGCTACTACGGCCGCATGGCCGGCAACGGCTTCGTCTACGGCCCGGCCTTCCAAGGGCTGCGCGCCGCCTGGCGGCAGGGCGACACCCTGTTCGCCGAGGTCGCGCTCCTTGACGAGCAGGCCGACGACGCCGACGCGTACGGTCTGCACCCCGCACTGCTGGACGCGGCGCTCCAGGCCGCGGGCCTGGGCGCGTTCTTCTCCGACGACGAGGCGCGGCTGCCGTTCGCCTGGCGTGGGGTCTCCCTGCTGGCGTCCGGCGCCGACGTGCTGCGCGTCCGGGTCCGCCCGGACGGACCCGACTCGATCACGATCGCGGCCGCCGACGAGTCCGGCGAGCCCGTCGTGACCGTCGGCTCGCTGGTGGTCCGCCCGCTCAACCCGGCTCTGTTCCGCGCCTCTCGCGAGCTCCCGTACCACTTCCAGTGGCCGGTTCTGGCGCTGGACACCGACCGTACGCACCCGGAGCCTGAGGTGTTCGCCGTCGGCGCCGGCTCGGCGCACGAGGTGACCGCGCAGGTGCTCGCCCGGCTGCAGGCCGCGCTCGCCGAGGACGGCACGCTGGTCGTCCGTACCGAAGCGGCCGTGGCCACCGAGCCGGACGCGAACGTGAATCCCGCGCACGCCGCGGTATGGGGCCTGGTCCGCTCCGCACAGGCGGAGCACCCCGACCGCTTCGTACTGATCGACTCCGACGGGGCGTCCGACCACCTGGTGGCCGCCGCCGCGGCGACCGGCGAACCGCAGCTCGTGCTCCGTGACGGCGTCGCCCACCGGCCGGTCCTGACCCGTGCCGGCACCGGGGACACCCTGCTGCCGCCCGCCGACGGCACGCCCGCGTGGCTGCTGGGCACCACGGAACGCGGCACGTTGGAGAACCTGGCGCTGCTGCCCGCGCCCGAGCTGCTGGCCCCGCCGGCCGACAACGAGGTGCGCATCGAGGTCCGCGCCGCCGGCATGAACTTCCGCGACGCGCTCAACGCCCTCGGCCTGCTCCCCGGCGAGCCGGGCCCGTTGGGCATCGAGGCCGCCGGTGTCGTCACCGCGACCGGGCCGGGCGTCACCGGCCTCGCGGTCGGGGACCGGGTCTTCGGTGTGTTCGCCGGCTGCTACGGGCCGGTCGCGGTCGCCGACCGGCGGTTGCTGGCCGGGATGCCCGCGGACTGGACCTTCGAACAGGCCGCCGCCGCGCCCGTGGTCTTCCTCACCGCCTACCGCGGACTGGTCGACCTGGCCGGCCTGAAGGCCGGCGAGACGGTCCTTGTGCACGCCGCCGCGGGCGGCGTCGGTATGGCCGCCGTCCAACTCGCCCGCCACCTCGGCGCCGAGGTCTACGGCACGGCCGGCACCGGCAAGTGGGGGGCGACCGGTCTCGACGCCGACCACCTGGCCTCCTCCCGTACGGCCGACTTCGAGAGCGCCTTCCTCGCCGCCACCGGCGGCAGGGGTGTGGACGTCGTCCTCAACTCCCTCACCGGCGAGCTGATCGACGCCTCGCTGCGCCTGCTGCCCCGCGGCGGACGCTTCATCGAGATGGGCAAGACCGACCTCCGCGACCCCGAGCAGGTGGCGGCCACGTACGAGGGCGTGCGCTACCGCGACTTCGAGCTGATGGACGCCGGCCCCGACCGGATCCAGGCGATGCTGACCGAGGTGCTCGCCCTCTTCGAGCAGGGCGTGCTGACGCCGCTGCCGACCCGCAGCTGGGACCTGCGCCGCGCCCCCGAGGCGATGCGCTTCCTCAGCCAGGCCAGGCACGTCGGCAAGCTCGTCCTCATCCCGCCTCGTCGGCTCGACCCCGAGCGCGCCGTCCTGTTCACCGGCGGCAGCGGTGTGCTGGCCGGGCTCGTCGCCGAACACCTCGTGGCCGAGCACGGCATCCGCCACCTGGTCATGCTCAGCCGCAGCGGCGCCGCCCCGGAGATCGCCGGCGCCGACGTCCGCTCCGTCGCCTGCGACGTCTCCGACCGGGACGCGCTGGCCGAGGTGCTGAACACGCTGGACCGGCCGCTGACCGCGGTCGTACACACCGCGGGCGTCCTCGACGACGGCGTCCTGGCCGACCTCACGCCCGAACGCCTCGACCGGGTCTTCCGGGCCAAGGTCGACGCCGCTCTCCACCTGCACGAGTTGACGCGGGACCAGGACCTGGCCGCGTTCGTGCTGTTCTCCTCGGCGGCGGGCAGCTTCGGCGCCCCCGGCCAGGCCAACTACGCCGCGGCCAACGCCTTCCTCGACGGCCTCGCCCAGCACCGGCGGGCGCAGGGGCTGCCCGCCCAGTCGATGGCCTGGGGCATGTGGACGCAGCGCAGCGGCCTGACCGCGCGGCTGGACGACGGCGACGTCGCCCGGATGGCCCGGTCCGGCATGACGCCGCTCTCCTCGGAGCAGGGCCTCGCCCTGTTCGACGCCGCCCTGGCGACGGACCTCGCGGCCCCCGTCATGGTCCGTGTCGACCACGACGCGCTGCGCCGGCGGGAGGAGACCCTGCCCCCCGTGCTGCGCGGCCTGGTGCGCGCGCCCGTGCGGCGGGCGGCCACCGGCGCGGGCGCCGGATCGTCCCTCGGGGACCGGCTCGCGGCCATGCCTGAGCCGGAGCGGCAGCGGTGCGTCCTCGACCTGGTGCGCAGCGCCGCGGCCGTGGTCCTCGGCCATGTCACTCCGGACCTGGTCGAGGCCGGCAGGACCTTCCGCGAGCTGGGCTTCGACTCGCTCACCGCGGTGGAGCTGCGCAACCGGCTGACGAAGGCCACCGGCCTGAAGCTGCCGGCCACCCTGGTCTTCGACTACCCGACCCCCGCGGTCCTGGGTGCCCACCTCCTCGCCGAGCTGGCGGGCACCCGTACCGCCGTGGCCGCCCCGGTGGCCGCGGCCTCCGACGAGCCGATCGCCATCGTCGCCATGGGCTGCCGGTTCCCCGGTGGCGTCAGCACCCCCGAGGAGCTGTGGGAGCTGCTGGCAACGGGTGGTGACGCGATCACCGGGCTGCCCACCGACCGTGGCTGGAACGTCAGCCGCCTCTACGACGCGGACCCCGACCGCGCGGGCACCTCGTACGTGCGGGAGGGCGGCTTCCTCGACGCCGTGGGCGAGTTCGACGCGGGCTTCTTCGGCATCTCGCCGCGCGAGGCGCTGGCCATGGACCCGCAGCAGCGGTTGCTCCTGGAGACCAGCTGGGAGGCGTTCGAGCGGGCCGGCATCGACCCGGCCTCGCTCAAGGGCACGCCCGGCGGCGTCTTCATGGGCACCAACAGCCAGGACTACATCACCCTGCTGGCCGGGTCCCCGGAAGCCGGCGAAGGCTACATCGCCACCGGCAACTCGGCGAGCGTCGTCTCCGGCCGGCTGGCGTACACCTTCGGCCTGGAGGGGCCCGCGGTCACCGTCGACACGGCCTGCTCCTCCTCGCTGGTCGCCCTGCACCTGGCGAGCCAGGCGCTGCGTTCGGGCGAGTGCACCCTCGCGCTCGCCGGCGGTGTCATGGTGATGGCCACACCGGGCGGATTCGTGGAGTTCAGCCGGCAGCGCGGCCTGGCCGCGGACGGCCGGTGCAAGGCCTTCGGGGCCGGCGCCGACGGCTTCGGCATGGCGGAGGGCGCCGGTGTTCTGCTGCTGGAGCGGCTGTCGGACGCCCGTCGTCACGGGCACCCGGTGCTCGCGGTGATCCGCGGCAGCGCGGTGAACCAGGACGGCGCGTCCAACGGGCTGACCGCCCCCAACGGCCCGTCGCAGCAGCGCGTCATCCGGCAGGCACTGGCCAATGCCGGGCTGAAGCCCTCCGACGTGGACGTGGTGGAGGCGCACGGCACGGGTACGTCACTGGGCGACCCGATCGAGGCGCAGGCCCTGCTGGCCACCTACGGCCAGGACCGCGACCGGCCGCTGTGGCTGGGCTCGCTGAAGTCCAACATCGGCCACACCCAGGCCGCCGCGGGCGTCGCCGGTGTCATCAAGATGGTGCTGGCGATGCGGCACGGCATGCTCCCCAGAACCCTGCACGCCGACGAGCCGTCGTCGCACGTCGACTGGTCGGCGGGCCGGGTGGAGCTGTTGACCGAGGCCCGTGAGTGGCCCGACGGGAACGGCCCGCGCCGGGCCGGTGTGTCGTCGTTCGGCATCAGCGGCACCAACGCGCACGCGATCATCGAGTCGGTGCCCCCGGCCGCCGCGCCGGTCGCCCCGCCCGCCACGGTCGTGCCGTGGCTGCTGTCGGGCCGGACGCCGGAGGCCGTGGTGGCCCTGGCCGAGCGGCTGCGGCCGCTGGCCGGCGAGAACCCCGTGGACGTCGGCCACACCCTGGCGACCCGCACCGCGTTCGAGTACCGCTCGGTCGTCGTCGGCCGGGACACCGAGGACTGGACGGCCGGCCTGGCCGCCCTCGACCGCCCGGTCGCCG
>NZ_JAGMUE010000324.1:0-4846 GCF_019049165.1 Streptomyces sp. AC627_RSS907 | reverse complement strand
TTCACAGGGCGAGATCGCCGCCGCGGTGGTGGCGGGCGCGCTGTCACTGGAGGACGGTGCACGGGTGGTCGCCCTGAGAAGCCGGGCGATCACGGCACTGACGGGCCGTGGGGGCATGGTGTCGGTACCACTGCCGGCGGACGAGGTACGCACCCTGCTGCCGGAGGGCGTGTCAGTGGCGGCGGTGAACGGTCCGTCGTCCGTGGTGGTAGCAGGTGATCCCGCCGGCCTGGAGACCGTGCTGGCATCGGTGGAACGGGCCCGGCCGGTCCCGGTCGACTACGCCTCACACTCGACGCACGTGGAGGAGATCCGCGAGGAGATCCTGGACGTGCTCGCGCCGGTGTCCCCGCGGACGGCCTCGGTGCCCTTCTTCTCCACGGTGGACGCGCAGTGGGCGGACGGTGCGGGTCTCGATGCCGGGTACTGGTACCGCAACCTGCGCCGGACCGTGGAGTTCGAAACAGCGGTGCGCAAGCTGGCCGGCGCCGGCTTCGGCGCCTTCGTCGAGGTCAGCGCCCACCCCGTCCTGACCATACCCATCGAGGAGACCGCCGAGGACATCGGCGGCGACACCACGGTCCTCGCGGTCGGCACCCTGCGCCGCGACGAAGGCGGTCTGCGGCGGTTCATGACCTCGCTCGGCACCGCCTGGGCGCACGGCGTGGACGTGGACACGGCCGCGCTCTACCCGGGCGGCCGGCTGGTGGCCCTGCCCACCTATCCCTTCCAGCGCGAGCGGTACTGGCTGGCGCCGCCGTCCCCGGAGGTCTCCACGGACTCCTGGCGCTACCGCGTCACCTGGCGCCCGGCCGCGCCCGAGGCACGGCCGCTGCCCGGCACCTGGCTGGCGGTCGTCCCGGAGGGACACCGCGAGGACGCCTGGGTGGCCGGCGCACTCCGCGCGCTCACCGAACGCGGCGCCCGGGTCGAGGAGTACGTCGTCCCCGCCGGCACCCGCCGCCAGGAACTGGCCGCGGCCCTCGCCGACCGGGCACGGCCGGAGGGCGTGCTGTCGCTGCTGGCCCTGGCCGAACTGCCGGACCCGGAGCACCCGGGCCTGACCGCGGGCCTGGCGCTCACCACCGTGCTCACCCAGGCGCTGCACGACGCGGGCTGGACCGCCCGGCTGTGGTGCCTGACCCGGGGCGCCACCTCCGCGGCCGGCGAGGGGGACCTGCGGCACCCCGCGCAGGCGGCGGTGTGGGGGCTCGGCCGTGTCATCGGCCTGGAGCACCCGGAGTTCTGGGGCGGCCTGGTCGACCTGCCCGCCGACCACGACGAGCGGTCCGCCGCCGAGCTCTGCGACGTGCTCGCGGGCGGCGGCGACGAGGACCAGTGGGCGGTTCGCGGCGGCACCACCCTGGTGCGCCGCCTCACCCGTGCCCCGCAGGACGGCCGGCCGGCCCGGCGGGCCTGGCGCCCGCGAGGAACCGTCCTGGTCACCGGTGCCACGGGCGCGGTCGGACCGTACATCGCCCGCTGGCTGGCCGCCGCGGGAGCCGAGCACCTGGTGCTGGCCGGCCGACGTGGCGCGGACGTGCCCGGTGCCGCCGAACTCACCGCGGAACTCGCCGAGTCGGGGACGCGCTTCGAGTACACCGTCTGTGACGTCACTGACCGTACGGCGGTGGCGGCGCTCGTGACGCGGCTGGCCGCGGCGGGCACCCCCGTCCGCGCGGTCGTCCACGCCGCGGCCCTCATCCAGGTCGCGTCGCTGGCCGACACCTCGCTGACCGAGTTCGAGGACGTCGTGCACGCCAAGGTCGCGGGTGCGGTCCACCTGGCCGAGCTGCTGCCCGACCTGGACACGTTCCTCCTCTTCTCGTCGATCGCCGGCGTCTGGGGCAGCGGCGACCACGGCGCTTACGCCGCGGCCAACGCCTTCCTCGACGCCTTCGCCGAGCACCTGCGCGGCCGCGGCACACCGGCCACCTCCATCGCCTGGGGCATCTGGAACACCCCGAACCTGGCGGAGTTGGCCGCCATGCCCGGCGGCCTGGACACGGACCGGGTACGCCGTCAGGGTCTGCCGTTCATCGACCCGGAGGCGGCCGTCGCGGCCCTGCAGCGTGCCATGGACGACGACGAGACGTTTCTCGCCGTCGCCGATGTGGACTGGTCACGCTTCGCGCCGGTCTTCACCTCCGCCCGGCCCCGTCCCCTGCTGAACGAGATACCCGAGGTGGCGGAACAGGCCCAGGAGGAGACCCCCGCCGCCGCGCCGGTGGCGGCCCAGCTGTCCGAGGCCGAACTCGTCACACTCGTCCGCGAGCAGGTCGCCTCGGTCCTCGGCCACTCCGGAGCCGACGCGGTCGACCCCAGGCGTGCCTTCCGCGACATCGGGTTCGACTCGCTCACCGCGGTGGAGCTGCGCAACCGGCTCAACGCCGCGACCGGACTGCGGCTGCCCACCACGGTCGTCTTCGACCACCCCAACGTCCACGCCGTCGCCCGCCGTCTGCGCGCGGAGCTGACCCAGGACACCCAGGCCCCGGCGGCCACGGTCGTGGTCGCGACCGAGGACGAGCCGATCGCACTGGTGGGCATGGCCTGCCGGTTCCCGGGCGGTGTCGGCAGCCCGGAGGAGCTGTGGGAGCTGCTGCGCGCGGGCGGTGACGTCGTCTCGGACTTCCCGACCGACCGCGGCTGGGATGTGGACGGCCTCTACGATCCGGACCCCGACAAGCCCGGTACGTCGTACACCCGGCACGGCGGCTTCCTCGCCGCGGCGGGCGACTTCGACCCCGTGTTCTTCGGCATCAGCCCCCGTGAGGCGCTCACCATGGACCCCCAGCAGCGGCTGCTGCTGGAGACCGCGTGGGAGGCGTTCGAGCGGGCCGGCATCGACCCGGAGAGCCAGCGGGGTGAGCGGGCCGGCGTCTTCGTCGGCACCGGCTATCAGGGATACGGCGCCAACGCCGAGGTCCCGGAGGCACTCCAGGGCCAGATGGTCACGGGCGGCTCCGCCAGCGTCACGTCCGGCCGTATCGCGTACACCTTCGGTCTCGAAGGGCCCGCGGTCAGCGTCGACACGGCGTGCTCGTCGTCGCTGGTGGCGATTCACCTGGCGAGCCAGGCGCTGCGCTCGGGCGAGTGCTCGCTCGCCCTCGCCGGCGGCGTCACCGTGATGGCCAACCCGGAGGGCTTCATCGGCTTCAGCCGGCAGCGGGGCCTCGCCGCCGACGGCCGCTGCAAGGCGTTCGCGGACGCCGCCGACGGCATGGGCATGTCCGAGGGCGTCGGCGTGGTGCTGCTGGAGCGGCTGTCGGAAGCCCGTCGTCACGGGCACCCGGTGCTCGCGGTGATCCGCGGCAGCGCCATCAACCAGGACGGTGCCTCCAACGGCCTGTCCGCGCCCAACGGTCTCGCGCAGCAGCGCGTGATCCGGCAGGCGCTGGCCAATGCCGGGCTGGATCCCTCCGACGTGTACGCCGTCGAGGCGCACGGCACGGGCACCACCCTCGGCGACCCGATCGAGGCGCAGGCCCTGCTGGCCACGTACGGCCAGGACCGCGAGGAACCGCTGTGGCTGGGCTCCGTGAAGTCCAACATCGGTCATACGCAGCTCGCCTCCGGCGTGGCCGGTGTCATCAAGATGGTGCTGGCGATGCGGCACGGGGTGCTGCCCAGGACCCTGCACGTGGACGAGCCGTCGTCGCACGTCGACTGGACCGCGGGCAAGGTGAGGCTGCTCACCGAGGAACGGCCCTGGGACGGCCCGCGCCGCGCCGGCGTGTCGTCGTTCGGCCTCAGCGGTACGAACGCCCATCTGATCCTGGAGCAGGCTCCGGTGGAGGAGCCGGCGGTGGCCGGGGCTGCTGGGGCGGCCGGTGTGCCGTCGGTCGTGGTGCCGTGGGTGGTGTCGGGTCGTTCGGCCGAGGCGGTGCGTGCGCAGGCGGGCCGGCTGGTGCCGCTGGTGGACGAGGATCGTGCCGCGGTGGGTGCGGCGCTGGCGGGCCGGTCGGTGTTCGAGCACCGCGCGGTGGTCGTGGGTGGCTCGGCCGCGGAGTTCGCGGCGGGTCTGCGGGCGGTTGTGGACGGCGAGCCGCCGACGGGTGCGGCCCCCGGCGTCGCCCCCGGTGTCGCCCCCGGTGCGGTCTCCGGTGTGGCTTCCGGTGTGGGCAGGACGGTGTTCGTCTTTCCGGGGCAGGGTTCGCAGTGGCCGGGTATGGCGGTGGAGCTGCTGGAGTCGTCGCCGGTGTTCGCGGCACGGTTCGAGGAGTGCGAGCGTGCTCTGGCACCGTTCGTGGACTGGTCGCTGTCGGAGATGGTCCGCTCGGGCGCCTACGACCGGGTGGACGTGGTCCAGCCCGTCCTGTGGGCGGTAATGGTGTCGCTGGCCGCGTCGTGGGAGTCGGCGGGTGTGCGTCCGGACGCGGTGGTGGGGCATTCACAGGGCGAGATCGCCGCCGCGGTGGTGGCGGGCGCGCTGTCACTGGAGGACGGTGCACGGGTGGTCGCCCTGAGAAGCCGGGCGATCACGGCACTGACGGGCCGTGGGGGCATGGTGTCGGTGCCGCTGCCGGCGGACGAGGTACGCACCCTGCTGCCGGAGGGCGTGTCAGTGGCAGCGGTGAACGGTCCGTCGTCCGTGGTGGTAGCAGGTGATCCCGCCGGCCTGGAGACCGTGCTGGCATCGGTGGAACGGGCCCGGCCGGTCCCGGTCGACTACGCCTCACACTCGACGCACGTGGAGGAGATCCGCGAGGAGATCCTGGACGTGCTCGCGCCGGTGTCCCCGCGGACGGCCTCGGTGCCCTTCTTCTCCACGGTGGACGCGCAGTGGGCGGACGGTGCGGGTCTCGATGCCGGGTACTGGTACCGCAACCTGCGCCGGACCGTG
>NZ_JAGMUE010000323.1:0-596 GCF_019049165.1 Streptomyces sp. AC627_RSS907 | reverse complement strand
GCGCGAGCCGGCGCACGCGGGACGACGCGCCCAGCGCCCCGGACGTGGCCAGTACGTCGAGTGCGCCCACCGCCGAAGCGCCCACCGCCGACGCCTCCAGCTCTGGCGCGGCGCCCGCCGCCCCCGGGGCCGGTGCCGAGCCGGCCGGTGCGCCGATCATCGAGGTCAGCGGGCGTACGTACCCGGTCGAGGTGCGCTACCGGCCGCTTCTCGAAGAGGGCGGCCAGGACGGCGACCGCGACCAGGTGACCGCCATCTGCGACGCCGTGGATGAGCTACAGCGCGAGGGCGAGGGCGACATCCTCGTCTTCCTCTCCGGCGAGCGGGAGATCCGCGACACGGCCGACGCGCTGGAGAAGAAGAAGCTGCGTAACACCGAGATCCTGCCGCTGTACGCGCGCCTCTCGCACGCCGAGCAGCACCGGGTCTTCCAGCGCCACACCGGCCGCCGCGTCGTGCTCGCCACCAACGTGGCGGAGACCTCGCTCACCGTCCCCGGCATCCGGTACGTGATCGACCCCGGCACCGCCCGCATCTCGCGCTACAGCCACCGCACCAAGGTGCAGCGGCTGCCCATCGAGCCGATCTCGCAGGCC
>NZ_JAGMUE010000322.1:0-609 GCF_019049165.1 Streptomyces sp. AC627_RSS907 | reverse complement strand
ACGCCAGTGTCGTGCTGCGCGGGCCGGATGGCGAGCGCCGGGTCGCGCTGACCGAGTTCCACCGGCTGCCGGCCGACCTGCCGGAGCGGGACACCGTCATCGCCCACGACGAGTTGCTGACGGCCGTCGAACTGCCCGCGCCGCCGCCAGGCCACTCGGCCTACCGCAAGGCCCGCGACCGCGCCTCGTACGCCTTCGCGCTGGCCTCCGTCGCCGCCGTGCTCGACGTGCGCGACGGCCAGGTACGCGAGGCGCGGCTCGCCTTCGGGGGACTTGCGGCCAAGCCGTGGCGGGCCAGGGTCGCCGAGCAGGCGTTGCGCGGGGCGCCGGCGACCGAGGACTCCTTCCGCCGGGCCGCCGAGGCCGAGTTGGCCGCCGCCAGGCCGCTGCGCGACAACGGCTTCAAGGTGCCGCTCGCCCGGAACCTGGCCACCCAGGTCCTCACTTCGCTCGCCGACGCCCACCACCAGTCACCTTCGGCACGTTGAGGAGCAGTCCATGCGCCCACCCGAGACCGGGGCCCCGCTGCGCCGCCTCGAAGGCCAGCTCAAGGTCACCGGCAGCGCGCGGTACGCGGTCGAGTACGCCCTGCCGGAGACGGCGTACGCC
>NZ_JAGMUE010000321.1:0-630 GCF_019049165.1 Streptomyces sp. AC627_RSS907 | reverse complement strand
CGGGTCGCCGCCCGGGGTCCGCTGGACGAAGACGTCGGTGTCGAAGGCGGCGGTCACGTGGGGGGCGAGCGCGGCGCGGGGCAGGGTGAGCTGGGCGACGCCGAGGCCGCGGCCGTAGACGGCGACGACCTTGGGCTTGGCCGTCGAGCCGTCGGGCAGCACGATCTGGAGCCGGTCGCCGACCTCGGCGTCGGCCGAGTCGGCGAGCAGCGCGTCCACGGCGACGGTGTCGGGGCGGCCGATGGCGGACTGGTCGCCGGAGCGTACGTCCAGGTCCTGGACGGTGCGCAGCGCGTCGCCGGTGCCGGAGACGCCCTGGGCCGCGGCGCTGGTGAGCATGCGGGTCTCGCCGGAGCCGGTCGGGACGAGCACGCCGGCGCGCAGCAGGCCGACGGCGGTCCGCACGCCCGGGGTGCGGGCGGCGCGGGCGGCGGTGTCGGCGGGCAGGCCGTCGGGGTCGGTGACGATGTGGTCGGCGACGATGCCCGCGCGGCGCTGGTCGTCGCGGGCGTGGTCCTCGCTGGTGTGCAGGAACACCAGGGTCGAGGAGAAGGCCATGGCCAGCACGATCGGGGTGGTGGCGGAGGCCAGTCGGCGCGACTTGGCCCGGGTGTTGGCGGCGGCCAGGCC
>NZ_JAGMUE010000320.1:0-609 GCF_019049165.1 Streptomyces sp. AC627_RSS907 | reverse complement strand
GGCCTCGCCGAGGGCGCCCAGGACGTGCGGGGCGTCGCGCTGGTGACCGGCCGGGTGCCCGACGGCACCGGCGCCGACGACCTGCGCAAGCTGGTGCTCGACGTGCGCGGGCGCATCCAGGGCGGTCGCCCGGCCGTCGTCGCGCTGTTCGCCGTCGCCGGCGAGCGCCCGCTCACGGTGATCGCCACCAACGAGGCGGCCCGCGAGCGCGGCCTCAAGGCCGGCGAGCTGGTGCGCACCGCCGCCAAGACGCTCGGCGGAGGCGGCGGCGGCAAGCCGGACGTCGCGCAGGGCGGCGGCCAGAACCCGGCCGCCATCGACGACGCGATCGCCGCCGTGCAGCGTCTCGTCGCCGAGCAGGCGTGAGGAGCGGCCCAGCGGGCGTGAGCACCAGCCGACCAGGCGCGCGGACCGGCCGAGCCGGCGGGCCGCGCGGCTGAGTGGGCGCGGCGGGTGGCCGCGCCGCGCGTGACGCGCGGACGGGCCGCCGCGTGGTGGGAGGAGTGGTCGGCCGGCCGGGTGGACGTCACCCGGCCGGCCGATGACCGCCCGGACCGGTGCGATGTGCACTCGACTGGGCGCGGGAACGGACGGGGTGACGGGAGTACG
>NZ_JAGMUE010000319.1:0-679 GCF_019049165.1 Streptomyces sp. AC627_RSS907 | reverse complement strand
GTGCAACAGCGCATCCACTGCTAGCACCTCCGGGTTCCCGTCGTTCACGTCCTACGTGCGGGACCGCGGCCCGGTGCTGCTGCGTACCGCCCGCTCGCTGACCGCGAACCCGAGCGACGCGGAAGACCTGCTTCAGACGGCGCTCACCAAGACGTACCTGGCGTGGGAGCGAATAGAGGACCACCGCGCGCTGGACGGTTACGTGCGCCGGGCCCTGGTCAACACGCGCACGTCGCAGTGGCGCAAGCGCAAGGTGGACGAGTTCGCCTGCGAGGAGCTGCCGGAGCCCGACCCGACGCCTGCGCCCGACCCGGCCGAGCAGCAGGTGTTGCGTGACGCGATGTGGCGGGCGGTGGTGCGGCTTCCGGACCGGCAGCGCGCCATGGTCGTCCTGCGGTACTACGAGGACCTGAGCGAGGCCCAGACCGCCGAGGTGCTCGGGGTCTCGATCGGCACCGTGAAGAGCGCCGTGTCCCGCGCGCTCGGCAAGCTCCGCGAGGACCCGGAGCTGAGCCGGGCCGCGTAGCGTGATCCGGCTCCGCGCGTGGCCCGCCCAGCCGTGGTGGCCCGGGCCGAGCCACCCGTGGCCCACGTGCGCCGGGGCGGTGGGCCCGGTCCGTACGGGTAGGGGCGTCAGACCGCCGGTCCGTACGGCGGAGCGGTGAGCGCGTCCCCGGGC
>NZ_JAGMUE010000034.1:0-195018 GCF_019049165.1 Streptomyces sp. AC627_RSS907 | reverse complement strand
CGCTGAAAGCATCTAAGCGGGAAGCCTGCTTCGAGATGAGGACTCCCACCCACTTGATGGGGTAAGGCTCCCAGTAGACGACTGGGTTGATAGGCCGGATCTGGAAGCACCGTGAGGTGTGGAGGTGACCGGTACTAATAGGCCGAGGGCTTGTCCTCAGTTGCTCGCGTCCACTGTGTTAGTTCTGAGGCAACGAACAGTTGCCGGCTTTCGAGCTGAACAGATAACTAAAGAGTGTGCTTGTTCGCTCGAAACCATTAGGGTTTCGGTGGTCATAGCGTAGGGGAAACGCCCGGTTACATTTCGAACCCGGAAGCTAAGCCTTACAGCGCCGATGGTACTGCAGGGGGGACCCTGTGGGAGAGTAGGACGCCGCCGAACAATCTTTGGGAAGGACCCCTGGTCCCCAGCGTTCAGCTGGGACCAGGGGTCCTTTCGTTTTTCCAGGGCGCACCGGGTACCCGGCTGCGCGAGAATGACTTGCAGTACCGAAGACAGGAGTCACCGATGTCCACCAACTCTCCCGACGACCGACCGGAGCGCGACCAGCGGCGACGGGACAGTGGTGACCGCGGGGACCGAAGTGGTCAGCGCGGGGACCGCGGGGGTTTCCGCCGCGACGACGACCGCAACCGAGGCGGGTTCCGGCGCGACGACCGTCGTGGTGATGACCGTGGCGGGCAGCGTGGTGGCTTCCGCCGCGACGACCGCCGCGATGACCGCCGCGATGACAACCGTGGTGGCGGGTACGGGCGTCGTGACGACCGTGACCGTGGGCCGCGTCGTGATGACCGGGGTGACCGTCCCACCTACCGCCGGGACGACCGCGGCGGTGACCGTCCTTCGTTCCGCCGTGACGACCGCGGCGACCGTCCCGCCTACCGCCGCGATGACCGTGGCGAGCGGGCCGGCTTCGGTCGGCGCGACGACCGTCGTGGTGATGACCGTGGCGGGCAGCGTGGTGGCTTCCGTCGTGACGACCGCCGCGACGACCGCCGCGACGACCGTCGTGACGACCGTCGTGATGACAACCGTGGTGGCGGGCACGGGCGTCGTGATGACCGTGACCGTGGGCCGCGTCGTGATGACCGGGGTGACCGTCCCACCTACCGCCGGGACGACCGCGGAGAGCGTGGCGATCGCGGGGGTGACCGTCCCTCCTTCCGCCGTGACGACCGTGGCGGTGACCGTCCTTCGTTCCGCCGTGACGACCGTGGCGGTGACCGTCCTTCGTTCCGTCGTGACGACCGCGGTGACCGTCCCGCCTACCGCCGCGACGACCACGCGGACCGCGACCGTGGCAACCATGGCGACCGTCCGTCCTACCGTCGTGACGACCGGGGTGACCGGGGTGACCGGGGTGACCGTCCCGCCTACCGCCGCGACGACCGGGGCGACCGCGGTGGGTTCCGGCGTGAGGACACCCGTGGTGAGCGCGGTGGCTTCAGCCGGCGCGAGGACAGTCGCGGTGGCGACCGCGGTGGCTTCCGTGGCCGTGACGACCGTGGGGGACGCGGGCCCCGGCGTGATGACCGTGGCGGGCGGCCCGGCGGGTTCCGTGGGCGGGACGACCGGCACGGCGGCGGTGGCCGATTCCGTGAGGACCGTGACCGTGACCGGGACCGCGAGCCGATCAAGCGACTGCCGATCCCCGAGGAGGTCACGGGCGACGAGATCGACAAGGACGTACGGCAGGAACTGCAGAGCCTGCCCAAGACGCTCGCGGAGGACGTCGCCAGGAACCTGGTGATGGTCGCCCGGCTGCTCGACGAGGACCCGGAGGCGGCCTACGGCTACTCCAAGGTGGCTCTGCGACTGGCGTCCCGTGTCGCCGCCGTACGGGAGGCCGGCGGGTTCGCCGCGTACGCCAACCAGAAGTACGGCGAGGCCCTGGCCGAGTTCCGGGCCGCGCGGCGCATGACCGGGTCCGTGGAACTGTGGCCGGTCATGGCCGACTGCGAGCGCGGCCTTGGCCGGCCGGAGAAGGCGCTGGACATGGCCGGCGCGCCGGAGGTGCACAAGCTGGACAAGGCCGGTCAGGTCGAGATGCGGCTCGTGGCGGCCGGCGCCCGGCGCGACATGGGTCAGCTGGACGCCGCCATCGTGACGCTGCAGAGTCCCGAGCTGGCCTCCAGCTCCGTACAGCCCTGGACCGCGCGCCTGCGGTACGCCTACGCCGACGCGCTGCTGGCCGCCGGCCGGGAGCGGGAGGCGCGGGAGTGGTTCGCGAAGGCCGTGGAGTCCGACCGGGACGGCAGCACGGACGCCTCCGACCGGCTCGCCGAGCTGGACGGCGTGGAGTTCGTGGACGCCCTGGACGAGCACGAGGGCGACGGGGAGAGCCCCGCCGCCGAGCGCGAGGACGAGGACGGCGAGAAGGCCTGACGTCCATGGAGTGACGACGCGGGGGCGGGACCGGCACACGGTCCCGCCCCCGCGTCGTCACCTCACGTCCCGTGCCGACTCGTGTTCAAGGTCCAGCGCGCGCAGCACCAGGCCCGAGGCGGGCTTCGGACCGAAGGACGTCGACTTGCGGGGCATCGTGACGCCCTGGCGGGCCAGGTCGCGGACGACCTCCTCACGGACCGGGTGCATCAGTACCGCGGTACCGCCGTCGCGCTCCGCCTTCTCGACCGTGGCCGCCGTGTCGTGGATGTACGAGACGTGGGCGGCGGAGTCGTCGGGGACGTTCCAGACGTGGGCCAGGAGCGTGGCGTGCAGGACGGTGGCGTCCAGGGCGCGCCAGGCCTCGGGGCGGTCGGCGGGGACCGTGCGGGCCAGCAGGCCGGGATCCGGCCGGTCGACGAGGTGGAAGGCGCCGTCACCCGCGAGCAGGAAGGCGTTGCCCGCCTCGGCGGCCTTCGCCAGGGCGGCCGTGGCCTCCGGCAGGGGCGTGTCGAGGCGGCGGACGCGGAAACGGCCCTCCAGGGCGGCGACGGCGTCGCCCACCGGGAGGTCGTGCAGCAGACGGTGGATGGCGCGGACCCTGAGCGGATAGCGGGTCGTGTCGACCAGGAGGACCAGACCGTGGTCCCAGGGGCTGGGAGAGGGATGTTCCGCGCGGAGCGTGCGGTAGGTCGCCCAGCGGTGGTGGCCGTCGGCGATGAGAGCCTGGAGCCCGGCCAGCTCGGAGCGGACACGGGCCACGTCGTCGGCGTCGGTGACCGACCACAGGCGGTGGCAGAAGCCGTCCTCCGTGGTGGTCGAGAGAAGCGGAGGCCGCTCGGCGGTGCGTTCCACGAGGGCGGTCGTGGCCGTCGTGGCACCGTCGCCGCGGTAGGTCAGAAGCAGGGGCTCGAGGTTCGCCGAGGTGGCCCGCATGAGTGCCGCCCGGTCGGCGACGACGTGCGGCATGACGTCCTCGTGCGGCAGGACGACCTGCTCCGAGGGATCCGACACGCGCAGGGCGCCGATGATGCCGCGCTGCAGCATGGAGTCGCCGTCGCGTTGTTCGTAGACGTACAGGCCCGGTTCGGGGTCGGCGGTCAGGACGCCCTCCGCCATCCAGCGCCGCAGGGTGCGGGCGGCCTGGTCGTTGCGCGCCTCGGGCGTGGCGGCCTGGGGCAGGATCAGGCGGACGATGTTGTGCGGGTCGGCCGACTCGAGGTGGAGCAGGCCGTCGGGGCGGACCACGACGTCGTAGGGCGGGGACGTCACGGCGGCCAGGCTGCCGACCCGGTCGGGGTCGTAGCGGAGGCCTCGGAACGGGGTGAGTTCCAGGCCCCGGTGCGCCGTTGCTTCCGGGTGGCCCGCAGTGTTCATCCCGGCATCGTACGTGTGTCAGTGGTATGGGGGATGATCGGGGGAAAGGCGTCGAACGAGGAGCGAAGTGCAATGAGCCGGAGCGTCAGGACGAGTCCCGAAGGGAGTGGGCGGGGCCTGTGCGAGGCGTACGACACGGCGCTGCTCGACCTCGACGGGGTGGTGTACGCGGGGGGGAACGCGATCGCCCACGCGGTCGAGTCGCTCGCCACGGCCCGCGCGGGCGGCATGCACCTGGCGTACGTCACGAACAACGCGCTGCGGACTCCCGACGCGGTGGCCGAGCACCTGACCGAGCTGGGCATACCGACGACGGCGCACGACGTCATCACCTCGGCGCAGGCGGTGGCCCGGCTGATCGCCGAGCAGGTGCCGTCGGGTGCGCGGGTGTTGGTGATCGGCGGCGAGGGGCTGCGGGTGGCGCTGCGCGAGCGCGGGCTCGAGCCGGTGGAGTCGGCCGAGGACGATCCGGCGGCCGTGGTGCAGGGATTCGGAGGGCCCGAGCTGCCGTGGGGCCGGTTCGCCGAGGCCTGTTACGCCATCGCGCGCGGGGTGCCGTGGTTCGCCTCCAACACGGACCTGACGATTCCCGGCGCGCGCGGCATCGCGCCGGGCAACGGCGCGGCGGTGGAGGTCGTGCGGATCGCCACCGGCGCCGAGCCGCAGGTCGCGGGGAAGCCGTTGCCGCCCATGCACCGGGAGACGATCCTGCGGACCGGGGCCCAGCGGCCGCTGGTGGTGGGGGACCGGCTGGACACGGACATCGAGGGCGCGTTCAACGGGGAGGTCGACTCGCTGCTCGTCCTGACCGGTGTGACCGACGGGGCGCGGTTGCTGGCGGCGCCGCCGCAGCACCGGCCGACGTACGTCGACGCCGATCTGCGCGGGCTGCTCACCGGGCAGCCGGAGGTCTCCGCAGACGGGAACGGCGGGTTCCGGTGCGGCGGCTGGACGGCGACGGCCGGTGAGGAACGGCTGGAGCTGGCGGGCGACGGCGCGGCGGCGGACGGTCTGCGCGCACTGTGCGCGGCGGCCTGGACGGCGGGCGGGGAGAAGGGGTGCGAGCTGGATTCGGAGAAGGCGTTGGCGCGACTGGGATGGTGAGTTGCCGCGCGGGGAAGGAGCCTGCGCGAGGGCGCGGTGCGGCGGCGTCACGGGAATCGTGATCGATGGCAGGGTAGGCTAACCTAACCGCGTGTTGGTCGACAGTCCCCCTGAACAGCGCGCGGAGACCGCCCCCGCGCCCCCGAAGCGCCGTGCGCTACGCGCCGTCGGGCTGCCCGTGTCCGCCGCGGTCCTGGTGCTCATCGCGCTGGCGAGCATCGCGATCGGTGCGAAGGACCTGTCCCTGGCGCAGGTCTGGCACGGCTTGTTCCACGACTCCGGCACCTACGGCGACGTCGTGGTCGGCGAGCGGCTGTCGCGGACCGTGCTCGGCCTCCTGGCCGGTGCCGCGCTCGGGCTGGCCGGAGCGGTGCTGCAGGCGCTCACCCGCAACCCGCTGGCCGACCCCGGGCTGCTCGGCATCAACGCGGGCGCCTCCGCGGCGGTCGTCACGGCCATCACCTTCTTCGGCGTCACCTCGCTGACCGGCTACGTCTGGTTCGCGTTCGCCGGTGCCGCGGGCGTCGGCGCGCTGGTGTGGTTCCTGGGCGGCAGCCGGGGGGCGACGCCGGTGCGGCTGGTGCTGGCCGGCACCGCGATCAGCGCCGCCCTCTTCGGCTACCTCCAGGCCGTCATGATCATGGACGACGCGGCGCTGGGCAGGATGCGTTTCTGGACCGTCGGCTCGCTGTCCTCGGCGACGAACGGCACGATCCGGGAAGTGCTGCCGTTCTTCGTGGCCGGCACGGTTCTCGCCCTCGCGCTCGCCCGCCCGCTCAACGCCATGGAGATGGGAGACGACACCGCCAGGGCCCTGGGCGCCGACCTGAACCGCACCCGGGCGCTGTCCATGCTGGCGGCGACCGTGCTGTGCGGGGCGGCGACCGCCGCCTGCGGGCCGATCGTGTTCGTCGGGCTGATGGTCCCGCACGTCGTCCGCTCCTTCACCGGCCCCGACATGCGCTGGATCCTGCCCTACGCCGCGATCCTGTCGCCCGTGCTGCTGCTCGGCGCGGACGTCCTCGGCCGGATCCTCGCACGGCCCGCGGAGCTCCAGGTCGGAATCGTCACCGCCGTCCTCGGCGGGCCGGTCTTCATCCATCTCGTACGACGGCGGAGGACGGCCCAGCTGTGAAGCCCGTGAAGACCAACCGTGCCGTGCGGAGCCCGGGCGGGCTGTCGGTCCGCCTCGACGTCCGGTCCGTCGTCGTCGTTGTCCTGCTGCTGGTCGTCGCGCTCGCGGCGAGCGTCGTACTGATCGGCACCGGCGACTTCGAGATACCGGCCGGCGACGTGCTCAGGACCCTGGTCGGCCAGGGCGACGCCGGCCAGGAGTTCATCGTCAACGAACTGAGGCTGCCGCGGGTCCTGGTCGGGCTACTGGTCGGCGCCGCGCTCGGGCTGGGCGGGGCGCTGTTCCAGGCCATCTCGCGCAACCCGCTGGGCAGTCCGGACGTGCTCGGCCTCGGGCAGGGCGCGACGGCCGGTGCCCTCACGATGATCGTCCTGTTCTCCGGCAGTTCGGCACAGGTCACCGTCGGCGCGCTCGTGGGCGGTCTGGTGACCGGCCTCGCCATCTATCTGCTCGCCTGGAAGCGGGGTGTGCACGGTTACCGGTTGGTCCTGGTCGGTATCGGCATGTCCGCGATCGTCACGGCGGTCAACGGCTATCTGCTCACCCGGGCCGACATCGTCGACGCCTCCCGCGCCGTCGTCTGGATGACCGGCTCCCTCAACGGCCGCGACTGGGACCAGGTCTGGCCCCTGCTCGTGCTGTGCGCCGTGCTCGTCCCGCTCGTTCTCACCAACGGACGGGCTCTGCGGATGATGGAGATGGGCGACGACGTCTCGTACGCCCTCGGCGTGCGCGTCGAGCGGGTGCGGGGGCTGCTGATGGTGGCCGCCGTGCTGCTCACCGCCGCCGCCACCGCCGCCGCGGGGCCGGTCAGCTTCGTGGCGCTCACCGCGCCGCAGCTCGCCCGGCGCCTGACCCGTTCGCCGGGCCCCAACCTGCTGCCGTCCCTGTGCCTGGGCGCCGCCCTGCTGGTCACCGCGGACCTGGTCTCGCAGCGGGCCTTCGGCGCCGACCAGCTGCCGGTGGGCGTGGTCACCGGCGTGCTCGGCGGCGTCTACCTGCTGTGGCTGCTGGTCACCGAGCGCAGGGCGGGCCGGATATGAGCGCCGGAGCCGGTACCCGCAGCGGGCTGAACAACCAAAGGAGCAACGTGAACCGCCTGACCGCCGAGAACGTCACCCTCGCGTACGACCAGCGGGTCATCGCGGAGAAGCTGTCGGTGGAGATACCCGACAACTCCTTCACCGTGATCGTCGGCCCGAACGCGTGCGGCAAGTCCACCCTGCTGCGGGCCCTGTCGCGGATGCTCAAGCCCACCCGGGGCCGGGTACTGCTGGACGGATCGGTCATCCAGTCGATGCCCGCCAAGCAGGTGGCGCGGACCCTCGGCCTGCTGCCGCAGTCGTCCATCGCACCCGACGGGATCACCGTCGGCGACCTCGTCGGCCGGGGCCGCTACCCGCACCAGGGCATTCTGCGGCAGTGGTCGGCCGAGGACGAGCGGGTCGTCCAGGAGTCGATGGCCCAGACCGGCGTTTCCGAACTCGCCGACCGCTACGTCGACGAGCTCTCGGGCGGTCAGCGCCAGCGCGTGTGGATCGCCATGGCGCTCGCCCAGCAGACCCCGCTGCTGCTGCTCGACGAGCCGACCACCTACCTGGACATCCAGCACCAGATCGACGTCCTCGACCTGTGTGCGGAGCTCCACGAGGAGCAGGGCCGCACGCTCGTGGCCGTCCTGCACGACCTCAACCACGCCGCCCGCTACGCCACCCACCTCATCGCCCTGCGCGGCGGGGAGGTCATCGCCGAGGGCGCGCCGAAGGACATCGTCACCGCCGACCTGGTCGAGCGGGTCTTCGGGCTGCGCTGCCAGGTCATCGACGACCCGGAGACGGGTACGCCGCTGGTGGTGCCGGCCGCGCGCAAGGCACGGGGCACGGAGGCCGCCGGGCGACCGGGGAAGGCGGCGGAGAAGGTGGCGGCTACAGAAGCTTCCTGAGCCGGAACAGGTCGCGCAGGCCCGCCTCCAGCCTCACCCGGCCCGATCCCCAGGCCTTGGCGAAGTTCAGCTCGCCGGCGACCAGGGCCACCAGGTCGTCGCCGGTCATCGCCAGCCTGATCTCGGCCTTCTCGCGCGGCGGCCCGTCGAGGGTCTCGCGCACGTCGATCCGGCCGTCCGCCATGCGTCCGGCGAAGGTGACGTCCAGGTCGGTGATGTGGCAGCTCACCGAGCGGTCCAGCTCGGTGGCCGACCGCACGTCCCCTTCGGCGCTGCGCATGCTGTCCGAGAGCTTGTCGAGTGCGGCGCGGCACTCCTCAGTCGTGGCCATCGGGACCGACCGTACCCCAGCGGTTCGCGGTAGCGTCGGGGCATGAGCGACGCAGTACCGGAGCCGGAGCCCCGGCAGGCGGGCACCGGCCCCGAGCCACAGGAGACCCGGCAGGCCGAGGCGGCGACGCGTCCCGGGTACGAGCCCGCCGCTCCCGCCCCGCTGGACGTTCCCCGCACCCCCACCGGGAACGCCGAGGTGGACGCCCGGCTGGCGCGGCTGGCCGACGCGGACCACCTGGCGACGGACGGGCATGTCGAGGTGTACGAGGATGTACACGGGGGGCTGCGCGACGCGCTCACCGCGCTCGACGCCCGCCCGGGACCTCCGGCGCCCCCCGCCTCGTACGCACAAGGGAGCTGAACCGAACGTGGCAGGAGTCGCACGCCGCCGTCTCGACGCGGAGCTGGTCCGCCGCAAGCTGGCGCGCTCGCGCGAGCACGCCAGCCAGCTGATCGCCGCCGGGCGGGTCTCCGTCGGCAAGACCGTCGCGACCAAGCCCGCCACGCAGGTGGAGACCGCCGCCGCGATCGTGGTGACCGCCGACGACAGCGACCCCGACTACGTCTCGCGCGGCGGCCACAAGCTGGCCGGTGCCCTCGCGGCCTTCGTACCGCGGGGTCTGGTCGTCGAGGGGCGGCGGGCACTGGACGCCGGCGCGTCCACCGGAGGCTTCACCGACGTCCTGCTGCGCGCGGGCGCCGCGCACGTCGTCGCCGTCGACGTCGGGTACGGACAACTCGCCTGGTCCCTCCGGCAGGACGAACGCGTCACCGTCAAGGACCGTACGAACGTACGCGAGTTGACGCCGGAAGCGATCGACGGGGAGCCCGTGGACCTCGTCGTGGGGGATCTGTCCTTCATCCCGCTCGGACTGGTACTGCCCGCCCTGGTGCGCTGCACCCGGCCGGACGCCGACCTGGTGATGATGGTGAAGCCGCAGTTCGAGGTGGGGAAGGAGCGGCTGGGCAGCGGGGGAGTGGTACGCAGTGCGCAGCTGCGGGCCGAGGCCGTGCGGGGAGTCGCCGGCAAGGCCTGGGAACTGGGGCTCGGGGTGAAGGGGGTCACCGCCAGTCCGCTGCCCGGTCCCTCCGGGAACGTCGAGTACTTTCTGTGGCTGCGGGCCGGCGCAGACGAGCTGGACCCGGCCGACGTTGACCGTGCAGTGGCGGAGGGGCCGCGTTGACACAGAACCGAGCTCGTACTGTATTCCTGCTCGCCCACACCGGGCGTCCCGCGGCCGTCCGCAGCGCCGAGCTCGTGGTCAAGGGGCTGCTGCGGGCCGGTATCGGCGTGCGGGTCCTGGAGGCCGAGGCGTGCGACCTCCCGCTGCCGGGCGAGGTGGAGCTGGTCGGTGAGGCCACCCCGCAGTGCCTCGACGGGTGCGAGCTGCTCATCGTGCTGGGCGGGGACGGGACGCTGCTGCGCGGCGCCGAGTTCGCCCGCGCGTCCGGGGTGCCGATGCTCGGCGTCAACCTCGGCCGGGTCGGCTTCCTCGCGGAGGCCGAGCGGGACGACCTCGACAAGGTCGTCGACCGGGTGGTGAGCCGGGCGTACGAGGTCGAGGAGCGGATGACCGTCGACGTCGTCGTGCACCGCAACGGCGACATCGTGCACACCGACTGGGCGCTGAACGAGGCCGCCGTGCAGAAGGCCGGCGCCGAGAAGCTGCTGGAAGTCGTACTGGAGATCGACGGGCGCCCGGTGACCGGGTTCGGCTGTGACGGCATCGTGCTGTCGACGCCGACCGGGTCGACGGCGTACGCCTTCTCCGCCGGCGGGCCGGTGGTGTGGCCCGAGGTGGAGGCACTGCTGATGGTGCCGATCAGCGCGCACGCGTTGTTCGCGAAGCCGCTGGTGACCTCGCCGGACTCCGTGCTCGCGGTGGAGGTGCTGCCGCACATCCCGCCGGGGGTGCTGTGGTGCGACGGGCGCCGGACGGTGGAGCTGCCGCCCGGGGCGCGGGTGGAGGTGCGGCGGGGGGCGGTGCCGGTGCGGCTGGCCCGGCTGCACCACGCGTCGTTCACGGATCGTCTGGTCGCGAAGTTCGCGCTGCCCGTGTCCGGGTGGCGTGGGGCGCCGCACTAGCGGTCTCGATGGGGTGATCCTGCCGCGTCCCGGCCGCGGGCCGTCTGCGGCCGGTCCCCCCGCGGCGCAGCCGCTGTCAGCACGGCCCCCGCGCCCCCGGCGGCGTGCGCTGTCCCGGCGTGACACGGGCGGCCTGTGTGCGCTCCCCACCCTCGACCTCGTATGGTCGTGTCCGTGCTTGAGGAGATGCGGATACGGTCGCTCGGTGTCATCGACGACGCCGTTGTCGAGCTGTCGCCCGGGTTCACCGCTGTCACCGGTGAGACGGGCGCGGGCAAGACCATGGTGGTCACCAGCCTGGGGCTGCTCCTGGGCGGGCGTGCGGACGCGGCGCTGGTGCGGATCGGGGCGAAGAACGCGGTCGTCGAGGGGCGGATCTCCGTGCCCGGGGACGCCGCGGTGGCCCTGCGGGCCGAGGAGGCCGGGGCCGAGCTGGACGACGGGGCGCTGCTGATCAGCCGTACCGTTTCCGCCGAGGGGCGGTCGCGCGCGCATCTGGGCGGGCGTTCCGTGCCGGTGGGGATGCTCGCCGAGCTGGCCGACGAGCTGGTGGCCGTGCACGGTCAGACCGACCAGCAGGGGCTGCTCAAGCTGACCCGGCAGCGGCAGGCACTGGACCGGTACGCGGGTGACGCGGTGGCCGGGCCGCTCGCCAAGTACGCCGAGGCCTACCGTCGGCTGCGGGCCGTCACCCGTGAGCTGGAGGAGATCACCACGCGGGCGCGTGAGCGTGCCCAGGAGGCCGATCTGCTGCGTTACGGCCTCGACGAGGTGGCGGCCGTGGAACCGCACGCCGGCGAGGACGCGGAGCTGGCGGAGGAGGCGGAGCGGCTGGGCCACGCCGAGGCGCTCGCGTCGGCCGCGACGGCCGCGCACGCCGCGCTGGCGGGCAACCCGGAGGACCCCGAGGGCGTCGACGCGTCGACACTCGTCGCGGGTGCGCAGCGCGCCCTGGACGCCGTGCGGTCGCACGACCCGGCGCTGGCCGCGCTGGCCGAGCGGATCGGCGAGGTCGGGATCCTGCTGCGTGACGTGGCCGGGGAGCTGGCGGGGTACGCCGACGACCTGGACGCCGACCCGCTGCGGCTGGCGGCGGTCGAGGAGCGCCGGGCCGCGCTCACCGCGCTGACCCGGAAGTACGGCGAGGACGTCACCGCCGTACTGGCCTGGGCCGAGCGGAGCGCGGCGCGGCTGACGGAACTGGACGGCGACGACGAGCGGATCGGCGAGCTGACCGCCGAGCGGGACGCGCTCCGGGCGGAACTGGGCGGGCTCGCGCAGGCACTGACGGACGCGCGGACGGAGGCCGCCGAGCGGTTCGCGGCCGCGGTGACCGCGGAGCTGGCCTCGCTCGCCATGCCGCACGCGCGCGTGTCGTTCGCGATCCGGCAGACCGAGGACCCGGAGGGCGTGGAGGTCGGCGGGCGCACGGTCGCGTACGGGCCGTCGGGCGCCGACGAGGTCGAGCTGCTGCTCGCCCCGCACCCCGGGGCGCCGCCGCGGCCGATCGCCAAGGGCGCGTCGGGCGGTGAGCTGTCACGCGTGATGCTGGCCGTGGAGGTCGTGTTCGCGGGCACGGACCCGGTGCCGACGTACCTCTTCGACGAGGTCGACGCCGGTGTCGGCGGCAAGGCGGCGGTGGAGATCGGGCGGCGCCTCGCGCGGCTCGCGAAGAGCGCGCAGGTCGTCGTGGTCACCCACCTGCCGCAGGTGGCGGCGTTCGCCGACCGGCAGCTGCTGGTGGAGAAGACGAACGACGGCTCGGTGACCCGGTCCGGTGTGAAGGTGCTGGAGGGCGAGGAGCGCATCCGGGAGCTGTCCCGGATGCTGGCCGGCCAGGAGGACTCGGAGACGGCCCGGGCACACGCGGAGGAACTGCTCGCGACCGCTCGGGCGGACACGTAGCCGAGTGATCCCCGGGGGCGCGTGTCGCAGGTCCCGTAGGGTGGCCCGATGATCACGCGTGCCCGCCGGACCGGCTCCTCCTTCGCCCTTGCCGCCGCCCTCGCGCGGACCGGTCTGACCGCGCTGCGCGCCACGGCGCCGGGCGGGCGGGAACGCTGGGAGCGGAAGAACCACGCCGGACGGACCGTGGGTCTGTACGCCGGGCCGGCGTGCGCCCTCGCGGCGGCGGTCGGCACCGCGCGGGTGCGGCCCGCCGCCGGGGTCGCCGTGCTCGTCGCCGGGGCCTGCGGGGCCTACGACGACATGGTGGGCGCCGAAGACCCCCGACGTGGATTCCGGGCGCACCTGTCGGCGCTGCGGGGCGGTGAGGTCACCAGCGGGACGGTGAAGCTGCTCGGGATCTCCGCGGCCGGGCTCGCGGTCGGCGCGGTGCTGAGGGAACGGCCGCTGGACAAGGTGCTCGCGGGTGTCGTCATCGCCGGGGCCGCGCACTTCGTCAACCTCGTGGACGTACGCCCCGGGCGGGCCGGCGCCGTGGTCCTCGTGCTCGGGGCGCCGGGGTTGCTGCGGAAGGGGCCCGGCGCGGAGACGGCCGCCGCCGCGATGGGGGCCGCCGCGGCCGTACTGCCCGACGACCTCGGCGAGCGCACGATGCTCGGCGACACCGGGGCGCACGCGCTGGGCGCGGCCCTCGGTGTCGCGGTGGTGGCCGGGAACGGCAGGGCGGGGCTCGCCGCGCACGCCGTCGCACTCGTCGCCGCGGCGGTGTGCGGGGGGAAGGTGAGCCAGGCGGCACGTTCACTCGTGTGAGTGATTCGGCTCCGTCCCGTTGCCCCGGTGGCCGCTGGTGCGCGACGGTCGTCGATCCCGGAACACCCGTACGGCCTGGCATCCTTGACGGAGCAGGGCGCGGGAAACCGCGGGTGCGCTCTCTCCGCACCATCCTTCTGTACGTTCTTCGTGACCGTCCCCCGCCGAACCAGGAGTCCCGGCCACGTGACCTCCCTGAGCAGCCACGCACCGCACGGCCAGTCGCCGCTGCGCACCGTGCAGGTGCTGGGCGGCGGCAACGCCGGCAGTAGCGCGCACGTGAGTTCCCTGGCCGCTGGGCTCGTCGCACGGGGCGTGAAAGTGACGGTGTGCGCCCCCGCCGACGCGGAGCGCACCTACGACTTCACGGGCGCCGGAGCCGCCCACGTGCACGTGCCCCGCAGCAGTGATCCGGTCTCGGTGGCCGCGCTGCGGGCGGTGTGCGCGGAGGCCGACCTGGTGCACGCGCACGGGCTGCACGCCTCCTTCCGCGCCGCGCTGGCCCTCGGCGGGCGCCGGGTCCGTACCCCGCTCGTCGTCACCTGGCACGACCGGGCCCACGCCGAAGGCGCGCGCGCCCAGCTGCTGCGCGTGCTGGAGCGGCGGGTGATGCGGGCGGCCACCGTGGTGCTCGGCGCCACCTCGGAGCTGGTCGACCACGCGCGGCGGGCGGGCGCGCGGGACGCCCGGCTCGGCCCCGTGGCGCTCCCCGCCCGGCCGTGCCGGCCGGCCGGGCCCGAGGACCCCGACCGGCACCGCCCGAAGATCCGGGCCGAGCTCGGTGCCATCGGCCGTCCGCTGCTGGTCGCGGTCGGCTCCCTGGAACGGCACCGGGGCTACGACGTCCTGCTCGACGCGGCCCGCGCCTGGCGCCGCCTCGACCCCGTGCCGCTGGTCGTGGTCGCCGGTGAGGGCCCGCTGCGCGCGGAGCTGCAGCGTCGGATCGAGGGGGAGGGGCTGCCGGTGGTGCTCATCGGCCGCCGCGACGACGTCACGGACCTGCTGGCGGCGGCCGACCTCGCATTGCTGCCGAGCCGCCGGGAGGCACGCTCCCTCCTCGCCCAGGAGGCCCTCCACGCGCGCGTGCCGCTCGTCGCGAGCGACGTGGGCGGCATCCCGGAACTCGTCGGCGACGCCGCCGAACTCGTCCCGCCCGGGAACCCGGAAGCGCTCGCCGACGCCGTCGTGCGGCTGCTCGGCGACGCCGGGCGGTGCGAGGCGCTGCGCGACAAGGGCGTACGGCAGGCGGCCACCTGGCCGACCGAGGACGAGACGGTCGCCCAGGTCCTCAGCGTCTACGACGAGTTGACCCGGCCCACGCCGCTGCTCTAGCGGTCCGCCGCTAGGGCACGTGCCGACGTGCGCGCAGCGCCAGGCTCAACGCCAGGACGGTCTGCGGGTCGTCGAGGTCCGTGCCCAGCAACTCGCCGATCCTCGCCAGCCTGTTGTAGAGCGTCTGCCGGTTGAGGTGGAGCTCGCGTGCCGTCTCCGCCTTGCGGCCCGCGTGTGCCAGGTACGTCTGGAGGGTGGGCAGCAGGGGCGGCTTGGAGCGGCTGTCGTGGTCGCGGAGCGGGCCGATCGCCCGGTCCACGAAGGCCGCGAGGTCCGGGTGGTCGCGCAGCCGCCACAGCAGCAGGTCGATGTCGAGGCGCCGGGCGTCGTACCAGGGCCGGTCGGTGAGGCCCTGTGCGGCGGTCGCCGTCTCCGCCGCGTGCCTGAGACCCGCCGACGCCGCAGCCCAGCCACCGGCCACCCCGACGACCACCACGGGCGGCTGCGACCCCGGCGGTCGTATCCCGGCCCGCTCCACGCCCGTCCGCAGCGCCGCCGCGACCCGGTCCGCGACCGCGGCGCGTTCCGACTCCGAGCGCAGGCCCAGCAGGAGGGGGACCCGGCCCTCCACCGGCCGTACGCCCAGCAGGGCCGGCACTCCGACCGAGGCCAGCTCCTCGGCGACCGCGCGCGCCAGCACCGCCCAGCCGCCGCCGGCGGGGGACAGGGTGTCGCCGAGCCGCATCACCACGGGGAGCAGCGGGCCGCCGCCCGGCTTGAAGCCCAGGACGCGCGCCTGCGCCGGTGCGTCCTCCGCGGTGATCCGGCCCTCGGCGAGGTCGGTGAGGAAGTCGCCGCGCCCGCGCGCCGCCAGCTCCTCCTCCTGCCGCGCCTGCATGAGCACCACCGCGAGGATGCCGGCCGCCCGCTCCGCCGCCATCCGGTGCACCGGCGCCAGGGGGGAGCGGACCGGCAGCAGGACCAGGCGCGCGCGGACCGCGCCGGCGCCGGGGCCGCCGCCGGGCACGTCCACCAGGACCGAGCCGGCGGGAGGCGGGGCGTCCTTGCGGGGGCCGCGCAGCCCCTCCCACACCTGGAGCGGGTCGGCGCCCTCGGGGCCGGACCCGGCGGCGTAGAGCAGGCGGCCGTCCGGGGTCTCCAGGAAGACCGGGTTGTCGCCGAAGCCGGCGAGGATGCCGAGCACCTGCGGCACCCCGCCACCGCCGAGCAGGGCCTCGGTGCAGCGGCGGTGCACCTCCTCGGCCCGCTGGAGCAGCGCGTAGTGGCCGTTGACGATCTCGGTGTGGATCTCCTCGGTGACCGTCACGAACGGCACCTCGCGGTGCAGCTGGACCAGCGGCAGCCCGGTCGAGCGGGCGGTGTCCACGAGCGCCGCGGGCAGCCGGGAGAAGCGGGGGCCGAGCTCCACGACGAGGGCGGCGATGCCGCGTTCGGCGAGGGTGCGGACGAAGGCGCGTTGGTCGGCGGGCCGGGTGCCCAGGCCGTAGCCCGTGGTCAGCAGGAGTTCGCCGCCCTTGAGGAGCGACGCGATGTGGGGTACCTCTCCGGCGTGCACCCAGCGCACCGTGCGCCGCAGGCGGTCGGCTCCCGCGACGACCTCGGGGAGTCCGCCGCGCAGTCCGGGCAGTTCCAGCGCCCGCTGTACCGTGATCCCGGCGCTCCGGGTGTCGAACCTGGTGTCCCGGCCGCTGTCCATAGCCGGACGTTACCCGGCGGCTTCCCCGGGTGTCGCCGTCACGCCGTGCTCCCGGAAGAGCGACATCACGTGATCGGTGAACTCGTCGCCCAGGGCCTCACGGGAGGACGCGAAGTCCCGCCACACCAGGCGAAACGGAGCGGCGTTCTCGCTGCGCACGGTCCGGAGGCAGTCGTCGAGGCCTCCGGTGCTCGAACCGAAGTATCCGCCGGGACCGTTGACCGCTTCTCCCAGCGCGCAGTAGAAAGCGGCCGTCGTGGTGATTCCGGAGCCGTCGAGCACCGCCGTCCCAGCGGTCTCGTACCGGGTCGCCCTGTGCCCGGTGGAGAACCAGGAGGTCTCCACGACGTGCAGCCAGCTCTCGTGCCAGTCGGACGGACACCGGGCCCATTCCCCGCGCTCGACACCCGCGGCCCACTTCTTCCAGATCTCCCCGGCCCTGGGGTACTCCCACGTGTATCCGTAGAACTCCACGTCGGGATACTCGTCACCGGTCACGACGGGCATCTCGGGGGAAACGGCCACCACCCTCCCGAGGTAGTAGTCCCCGATCACCTTCCCCTGCCGGTCGACGACCTGGAGCACCGCCTCCTCGGTCCTGCGCCGGACGCGGCCGAGCAGGTGCGCCTTGACGAGGGTGAACGTCTCCGGCGGCTCCTGGCCGGGGTCCACGAAGAAGCTCCGGATGTCCTCGGAGGCCAGCAGGACGTTCCCCGACCCCTTGTCGACGAGTCGGTACAGAATGCCCTTCGATTCCTCGAAACGCGGGGAGTCCATGCAGAAACCGATCTGTCCGTGAAAGTGCCCGGGGCGGAGGGCCGAAGCCCTCCGCCCCCGACATTACCTAGCGCCCGCTACCCCTTCTTCTGCCAGCCCCAGTCGGGGAAGTGCGGGGCGGTGAAGCGCTGGATCTTCTTGTAGTGGGTCGACGTCCAGCCGATGATCTCCGTACCGTTCGGGAGGGTCTTGACGAGGATCCTCTCGTTGTCCGGAGCGCCGGGAACCCGGTACTTCTTGGCACCGGCCCACTTCCGCCACTCCCTGCCCTCGTAGATGCCGTGGTCCACGAGCTCGCCGCGCTTGTACGCGTCGTACGCCGCCGCGATCTCGTTGGTCATCCCCTTCGGCAGCTTGTCCGACAGGCGGCCGTTGGGGCACCGGTCGTTGTGCACGAGGACCGGGGTGGCGCCGGCCATCACGTAGTACGTGTGCAGGTCGGCGACCGTCAGGTTGTGGACGCGCTGGTCCGGCACGGTCCAGGACCGCACCTCGGTGACCGGTGCCTGCGTGCCCGCCGCCGTCCGCAGCCGCGTGCCGGGAGCGACGGCCGCGGCGTCGCGCCAGGCGTTGACGGAGCCCGCCGCCCAGAACCGGTGCGTGTCCGTGGCGGTCACCGCTCCGGACGCCCCGGGGCCGTACGCCGAGACGGCGACCCGCACGAGCTTCTTGGCACCCTGACTGGTGATGGTCGCCTGGACCGGCTCGGCCTGGGTGCGCCCGGACCGCGGGTCGGTGGCCAGGACCCGGTCGCCGACGCGGACGTCCTCGATCGCCTTGGTCCGGCCGTCGCCCAGCAGCACCCGGGTGCCCGGGACGAAGCTGTTCTTCTGGCAGGGCAGCTTCTTGAGCACCTTGAGCTTGAGCGCGCTCAGGGCGAGGTCGTCCAGGCACTCGGCCGACTTGGTGGTGAGGCAGTTCTCGATCTCCTCGGCGCCCACGAACCAGGCGATCAGGCGGTCGAGGTAGGTGCTGGTGATGCAGCCCATGCCACCGGCCCCGTCACCGCCGCACACCAGGAGCGTCTCGCCGGGCTTCAGCTCCCCGTCTTCGAGCAGCCCGCCGCGGTACTTGACCAGACGCTTCTCGAGAGCCCTGCGGAGCTCGTCGTCGGACAGCGGCTTGCTGGTCTCCTGGGCCTCCTGCTGGATCTGTGCCTTGAGTTCCTCGACCAGCTTGCCGGCCGCGATCTTGATCGCCTCGGTCTCGGCCTTGGCGGCCTCGACGGCGTCCTTGCCCGCGGCCTCGGCCGAAAGCCCCGCCTGGTAGGCGGAGAGCCCGGCCTGGTAGGCGTAATCCCCGGCGACGGCGGCGGAGTGCTGGGCGCGTTCGGCGGAGCGGGCGGCCGACCGGGCGGCCGAGTCGGCCGAGGCGGCCGCCGCGCGGGCGGTCCTGGCGGACTCGGCGGCGCGTTGGGCGGACTTCTCCGCCTGGTCCGCGGAGCTGTCGGCCTGCTGTGCGTACGCGTTCGCCTGGTTGGCGGAGTCCTTGGCCTTGTCGGCCCACTCGACGGCCTTCGCGGCGTCCTTGCGGGCCTTCGCGGCCACCTCCTGCGCCAGGGCGGCGTCCTTCTGGGCGATCGAAGCCGACTTGTAGGCGGCCTTCAGCAGGGTGTTGACCTCGGCGATGTGCGCGGCGGCGTTGGCGTCGCGCTGCCGCGCCTTGTGCAGGCCGATCTCCAGGAAGGTGCGCAGTCCGGACGCCGGCCCCGACAGCGCGGCCTGGGCCGCGGCCTGGACCTCGGGTCCGCCGGTGGCCAGGGCCTGGGCGACGGCGACGCGGTCGTCGTCCTCACGGGCCGCGTACTGCCCCGTGTCCAGGAACCGCGCCACGTCGGCCGCGGTGCCGTCCAGGGCCTTGGACGCCGCGGCCTTCACGCCCGGACCGCCCTCGGCCATGATCTTGGCGACGGCGACGCGGTCGTCGTCCTCCTTGCCCGGGTAGGCGCGGGTGCGCAGGAACTCCCGTACCTGGTCGATCGGCTTGTCCAGCACGTCCAGCGCCGCCTGCTGCTGGGCGGGGATCTCGCTGTTCGCGGCGATGTGCGCCACGCTGGCCCGGTCGTCCTGCTCCAGGGCGACCGTGAGCCTGGCGCGCACGAACTCGGCCACGTCCGCGTCGGTGCCGGACAGGGCGGTCTCGGCGGCGTCCCGCACCCAGGTGCCGGCCGTGCCGAGCAGGTTGACCGCGGCCTGTCGACCCTTGGTGGCCGTGACCGCCGGGTCGGCCGCGGCCGCGGCCTCGTCCAGCAGCTTCTGCGTGTCGGCGTTGAGCTGCTGGAGGCGGCCGATCTCGTGCTCGGCGGCGGTCTCGCGGGCCTGGTGCTGCCGGTTGGCCTCCTCGGCCGCCAGCACCGCCTCCGCCTGCTGCTGGGCCAGCCGCTCGGCGTCGGCCTGGCGGGCCAGCGTCACCACGCCCGAGGCCTGCTCGGCCGCCGACAGCGCGTTGTCGGCGGCGACGGTGGCCGCGTTCGCGGCTTCCGTGGACGCGGCGGCGGCGTCCACCGCCTTGCCCGCCTCGGCGGCGGCCTTGTCCGCCGCCGTCGCCGCGGCCTCGGCGTGCTCGGCGGCGTCGTTGGCCGCGTCCCGCGACTGGCGGGCGGCCTTGCCGGCCTCGTTGGCGTTCGTCTGCGCGGCGTTCGCCGCCCGGCCTGCCTGGTCCGCGAGCCGCTTGGCCCGGGCCGCCGCCGCGGCGGCCTGATCGCCCTTGGCACCCGCCTCGCCGGCCCAGTGACTGGCGTCGGCGGCGGCCGCGGCGGCGGCCGCCGCGTTGGCCCCGGCACTGGCCGCGGCACCCGCCGCCTTCGCCGCGTTGTCGGCGGCGACGCCGGCCTGATCGGCGGCGTCCGCCGCCTTGCGCGCGCCCTTGGCCGCGTCGCGCGCCTTCTGCGCGGCCTCCCGCGCCTGCTTGGCCTTCGTCGCGTCACCGGCCGCCGCACCGGCGGCGGACCTGGCCGAGGACGCCGCGCCCCCGGCCCTGCTGGCCGCGTAGGCCGCCTGGGCCGCGGCCGTGGCGGCCACCCGGGCCGTCGCGTTCGCCGCCGCGGCCGCCGACACCGCCGTACGGGCCGCCTGGGCCGCACGGTCTGCCGCTGCCGCCGCCCGGGACGCGGCAGCGGCCGCCCTGCCGGCCGATTCCTTGGCCTCCTGGGCCTCCTTGGCCGCGACCAGCGCGGCCTTCCTGGCCGCCTCGGTGGCCGCCTGCGCCTTGGCGGCCTCCTCCTTGGCGGTCTCCGTCAGCTCATTGGCCTTCTTCTGCGCCTTGTCGGCGAGTTCGGCGAGCTGGGACACGGTGAGCGTCTCCCGGTCACGGGCCGCCGCGACCTCCCAACCGTGGTCCAGGAACTCCTGGATGTCCTCGGCGGTGCCGTCCATGGCCTGCCCCGCGAGCAGCTTCACGTTGGGGCCGCCCATGAACATCAACTGGGCCACCTGGACGCGGTTGTCCTCCTCCCGCGCCTGGTACTGGCCCTTCTGGAGGAACGCACTCCAGTCGTCGGCCGTGCCCTCCAGCGCCACAGCGGCCGCCGCCTTCACCCCCGGCCCGCCGGCGGCCATGACGCGTGCCACCTCGACCCGCAGGTCCTCCTCGTGCGCCGGAACGAAGGCGGTGTTCAGGAAGGCCTGCAACTGCTCCGCGTCACCGCCCAGGACCGCGTTGGCCCCGGCGCGCACGGCCGGACCGCCCTTGGCCATGACCTGGGCGACCTGCACCCGCAGATCGTCCTCCCAGATGGCCGGCAAGTCCTCGGTCATGAAGGTCTGGACGTCCTCGTCCGACCCCACGAGGGCCGCCGCGGCCGCCTCCCGTACCCCGGGGCCGCCGTACTTCCAGGCTTCCAGGACGTCAGCCCTGTCGAACGGCGGTTCGCCGCTGTCGTCGGCCGCGGCGGGACGCAGATCGGCGCCCAGAACCATGACCAGGGCTATCAGCGTCGCAACGAAGCCGCGCCATATCGGCGCGGCTCCACGTCTGACACTCAACACGTTCTCCCTACCATGTGATGGTCGTTCAGCCAGGCCGGCCCACGGGACGAGGTGCACCGGCGATCGTCGTCGACCGGCCGGACTCACGCCTCGGCGTCGGCCGGGGGACGGTCCTGAGGGCGTGGCGGTCCGGGCGGTCGCCGCCGCACGGGCGGCTCGACCGTCTCTCCAGGCGCTCGCGGATGTCCTTGATCTTTACTGGGAGTTTACGACCTTCACGGCAGGTACATGCTCAACTTTGCCGCGCGATCGACCGGTTCCGACCGGTGCTGCTTCGACAGCCCTGGCCTACCGGGTGCCGCGCGTGGCCCGTGCCGCGCGTGCGAGGCGGCGGTCACTGGCCGGGGGCGGCGGGGCCGGCCTCGAGGACGCGGCGCCCGGCCGGGCGCGGTTTCGGCTCGGCGGGCGGCGGGGCGGTGGGCAGGCGTTCGGCGGCGAGCTGCGCGCGCGGCGCCGGCACCGGGTCGGTGTCTCGCAGGTGAGACACGGCGGCGGGCAGGGGGTTCGGTGCCCAGCGGGCTTCGCGCGGCCCTCTCGGCCGAGGGCGGCGGGCACCCCGGGACGCGCCGGACCGGCGACCGGCGACCGGCGAACGACGCTGTGCGCCCCGGCCGTACGCGTCGACGACGGCCGGGGCGGCGGAAGAACCCGACGAATGCGGCGGAAGAACCCGACGAAGCGCTAGCCCCCGTACGCGCCCGACGCGGTCAGCCTCAGGGCCGTGTCGATCAGGGGCACATGGCTGAAGGCCTGCGGGAAGTTGCCGACCTGGCGCTGGAGGCGCGGGTCCCACTCCTCCGCCAGGAGGCCGAGGTCGTTGCGCAGGGACAGCAGCTTCTCGAAGAGCCTCCTCGCCTCGTCCACCCGGCCGATCATCGCCAGGTCGTCGGCCATCCAGAACGAACAGGCCAGGAAGGCGCCCTCGTCGCCGGGCAGGCCGTCCACGCCCTCGCTGCCGCCCTCCGTCGGGTAGCGCAGGATGAAGCCGTCCGAGGTGGACAGCTCGCGCTGGATCGCCTCGATGGTGCCGATGACCCGCTTGTCGTCCGGCGGCAGGAAGCCCATCTGCGGGATCAGCAGCAGCGAGGCGTCCAGCTCCTGGGAGCCGTAGGACTGCGTGAAGGTGTTGCGTTCCTTGTCGTAGCCCTTCTCGCACACGTCCCGGTGGATGTCGTCGCGCAGTTGCTTCCAGCGCTCCAGCGGGCCGTCGGCGTCGCCGGACTCGATCAGCTTGATGGTGCGGTCGACGGCGACCCAGGCCATCACCTTGGAGTGCACGAAGTGGCGGCGCGGACCGCGCACCTCCCAGATGCCCTCGTCCGGCTCCTGCCAGTGGTCCTCCAGATAGCGGATCAGCTTGAGCTGGAGCACCGAGGCGTAGTCGCTGCGGGCCAGTCCCGTCATGTGGCCCAGGTGCAGGGCCTCGGTCACCTCGCCGTACACGTCCAGCTGGAGCTGGTGCGCGGCACCGTTGCCGACCCGGACCGGCGAGGAGTTCTCGTAGCCGGGCAGCCAGTCCAGCTCCGCCTCGCCGAGCTCGCGCTCGCCGGCGATGCCGTACATGATCTGCAGGTTCTCCGGGTCGCCGGCGACCGCGCGCAGCAGCCACTCGCGCCAGGCGCGGGCCTCTTCGCGGTAACCGGTGCGCAGCAGCGAGGACAGGGTGATCGCCGCGTCGCGCAGCCAGGTGTAGCGGTAGTCCCAGTTGCGCACACCGCCGATGTCCTCCGGCAGGGAGGTGGTGGGCGCGGCGACGATGCCGCCGGTGGGGGCGTACGTCAGGGCCTTCAGCGTGATCAGGGAGCGGACCACGGCCTCCCGGTAGGGGCCGTGGTACGTGCAGTGCTCGACCCATTCGCGCCAGAAGTGCTCCGTCGCCTCCAGCGACTGCTCCGGCTCCGGCAGCCCCGGCGGCTCCTTGTGCGAGGGCTCCCACGAGATGGTGAACGCGATCCGGTCACCCGGAGCGACCGTGAAGTCCGCGTACGTGGTGAGCGCCTTGCCGTAGGTCTCGGCCTCCGTGTCGAACCACACGGAGTCGGGGCCGGCGACGGCCACCGTGCGTCCCTCCTGCTTGTGCACCCAGGGGACCACCCGGCCGTAGCTAAACCGCATCCGCAGCTCCGAGCGCATCGGCACCCGGCCGGAGACGCCCTCCACGATCCGGATCAGCTGCGGCGCGCCGTCGCGCGGCGGCATGAAGTCGATCACCCGGACCGTGCCGCGCGGCGTGTCCCACTCGGACTCCAGGATCAGCGAGTCGCCGCGGTAGGTCCGGCGGGCCGCGGTGGGCGGCTCGGCGCCGGGCGCGTAAGCGGGTCCGATCCGCCAGAAGCCGTGTTCCCCGGTGCCCAGCAGACCGGCGAAGATGGCATGCGAGTCGAAGCGGGGCAGGCACAGCCAGTCGACTGTGCCGTCCCGGCAGACCAGGGCAGCGGTCTGCATGTCTCCGATGAGTGCGTAGTCTTCGATGCGCCCGGCCACGTGCAACTCCAGTCGAACGGCCACGTCACCCCGCGTGGGGGCGGTCGCTAGTGCGGTCAAGGGGGATCAGACAAGTGTCATGCGTCGTTGAGCCATGAGGCAAAACAGTCGTCCGGCCGTGAAGCCGAACGCTGCGCCCCAATCGGCAATTCTTGCTCAACGAACTGACGAGCTCTCGTTGTTCCGGCGCTGACGGACGGGGGTGGTGCCGTGTCGCCGGGCGGGCTCGGCAGCGAACGTCCGAGCAGGATACGACGCATGCAGATGATCTGTGTGCCGCTCCGGTGATCTGTGTGCCGCTCCGGACAACATGGGTGCGCCGAACGGGTGAGCGTCGGGTGAGGAAACGGTGAGCCCCGTGCTCGCGTGATCGACCGAGCGCGGAGGGTGCTCGGAAGCCATCGCCCCGAGGCGCTGATACGCTGGTAGCCCGTGGACCGGTGGGAGACAAACCCCGGAACCGCAGCGACGGCGCCGCCGACGAGAACCCGGGACGACCGGGTCGGACGACGAACGCACCGCACCCCAGACCGCGACCACGGGAGCCCCCTCTTGGCCATGCCGCCCTCTGTTTTCCGAAACAGCACAGCCTCGACGACCAAGCACATCTTCGTCACCGGGGGTGTCGCCTCCTCACTCGGCAAGGGGCTGACCGCCTCCAGCCTCGGCATGCTGCTCAAGGCACGGGGTCTGCGCGTCGTGATGCAGAAGCTCGACCCGTACCTCAATGTCGACCCTGGCACGATGAACCCCTTCCAGCACGGTGAGGTCTTCGTCACCAACGACGGCGCCGAGACCGACCTGGACATCGGACACTACGAGCGTTTCCTCGACCGTGACCTGGACGGCTCCGCCAATGTCACTACAGGCCAGGTCTACTCGACGGTGATCGCCAAGGAGCGGCGCGGCGAGTACCTGGGTGACACCGTGCAGGTCATCCCGCACATCACCAACGAAATCAAGCACCGCATCCGCCGCATGGCGACGGACGAGGTGGACGTCGTGATCACCGAGGTCGGCGGCACGGTCGGCGACATCGAGTCGCTGCCGTTCCTGGAGACCGTCCGTCAGGTCCGGCACGAGGTCGGCCGCGACAACGTCTTCGTGGTGCACATCTCACTCCTGCCGTACATCGGCCCCTCGGGTGAGCTGAAGACCAAGCCGACCCAGCACTCGGTCGCGGCGCTGCGCAACATCGGTATCCAGCCGGACGCGATCGTGCTGCGCTGCGACCGCGAGGTGCCGACCGCGATCAAGCGCAAGATCTCCCTGATGTGCGACGTCGACGAGGCCGCCGTGGTGGCCTGCCCCGACGCCCGCTCGATCTACGACATCCCCAAGGTCGTGCACGCCGAGGGCCTGGACGCCTACGTCGTCCGCAAGCTGGACCTGCCGTTCCGCGACGTGGACTGGTCGACCTGGGACGACCTGCTCGACCGGGTCCACAACCCCGAGCACGAGATCGTCATGGCCCTGGTCGGCAAGTACATCGACCTGCCCGACGCCTACCTGTCGGTCACCGAGGCGCTGCGCGCGGGCGGCTTCGCCAACAGGGCCCGCGTGAAGATCAAGTGGGTCACGTCCGACGACTGCAAGACCCCGGCCGGCGCCAAGGCGCAGCTCGGCGACGTCGACGCGATCTGCATCCCGGGCGGCTTCGGCGACCGCGGCGTGCTCGGCAAGGTCGGCGCGATCCGCTACGCCCGTGAGAACAAGATCCCGCTCCTCGGCCTGTGCCTGGGCCTGCAGTGCATCGTGGTCGAGGCCGCGCGCAACCTGGCCGGCATCGCGGACGCCAACTCCACCGAGTTCGACCCGGCCACCGCCCACCCGGTGATCTCCACCATGGCCGAGCAGCTGGACATCGTGGCCGGTGAGGGTGACATGGGCGGCACGATGCGGCTCGGCATGTACCCGGCCAAGCTGGCCGAGGGCTCCATCGTGCGCGAGGTCTACGACGGCAAGGAGTACATCGAGGAGCGGCACCGCCACCGCTACGAGGTGAACAACGCCTACCGCGCGGAGCTGGAGAAGAAGGCGGGCATCGTCTTCTCGGGCACCTCCCCGGACGGAAAGCTCGTGGAGTACGTCGAGTACCCGCGCGAGGTTCACCCCTACCTGGTCGCCACGCAGGCGCACCCGGAGCTGCGCTCGCGCCCGACCCGCCCCCACCCGCTCTTCGCCGGGCTGGTCAAGGCCGCGGTCGAGCGGAAGACGTCGAAGTAGCACACCAGTTGTACGGTGGCCGGGGCGCGCGCACTCACCGGCGCGGGCCCCGGCTTTCGCGTACGTCTGGAAGGGCAGGTCAGGCATGACGGGCAGCACGATCAAGGACACCCCCGAGGAGTGGGAGATCCGGGGTACCCAGACCCCCTTCCGGGGCAAGAAGACCTCCGTCCGCACGGACGACGTGGTCATGCCGGACGGCTCCGTGGTCACCCGTGACTACCAGGTCCACCCCGGTTCCGTGGCCGTCCTCGCCCTGGACGACGAGGACCGGGTGCTGGTCATCCGCCAGTACCGCCACCCCGTGCGCGAGAAGCTGTGGGAGATCCCTGCCGGTCTGCTCGACGTCCCCGGCGAGAACCCGCTGCACGCCGCGCAGCGCGAGCTGTACGAGGAGGCGCACGTCAAGGCCGAGGACTGGCGGGTGCTGACCGACGTCTACACCACCCCCGGCGGCTGTGACGAGGCCGTGCGGATCTTCCTCGCCCGGAATCTGTCCGAGGTCGACGGCGACCGCTTCGAGGTCGAGGACGAGGAGGCCGACATGGAACTCGCGCGGGTGCCCGTCGGGGACCTGGTCCGGGGCGTGCTCGCGGGTGATCTGCACAACAACTGCCTGGTCGTGGGGGTGCTCTCGCTGGTGGCGGCCCGGCAGGGCGACGGGCTCGACGCGCTCCGCCCGGCACAGGCGCCGTGGCCGGCGCGTCCCTTCGAGGCCTGATCCCACCCGGAACCCTGTGCAGTGTGACGATCGGTTGATCCGATCGAGGGATGTGCCCGCCGCGCTCCGCCGGGAACGTAGCAGAGCGTGAACTAGGCTCGGGAAACGCCCGAACGGGGTTCCGGCGGGTGCCGGTGTGCGGTGGGATCGGGAGTGTGGCCCGTGACATATCAGGCGGTGGACACGGACGGCGTACGGCTGACGGACGACCCTGCTGAGGAGAGTCGGTTCCTGGGCCGCACCCGGGAGTTGAAGGAGCTGCGCGCCGACATCGAGCGCGCCGGCCTGGACACCCTCTCCGGCCGCAAGGCCCCCCGCGCGCGCGTCCTGCTCATCGCGGGCCGGCCCGGTTCCGGTCGCACCGCACTCGCCGAGGAACTGGCCGCCCAGGTCGCCGGCCGTTACCCCGACGGCGTGCTGCGGGCCCGGCTGAGCGAACCGGACGGCACCCGCGTGCCCGTCGCACGCCTCGCCCGGGAACTGCTCACCGAGCTGGGCCGCACCGCGCCGCCGGGGGCCGGCGAGGACGACCTCACCGAGGCCCTGCGCACCGCCCTCGCCGACCGCCGGGCCCTCCTCCTGCTCGACGACGCCGCCGACGCCGAGCAGGTCGACGCCCTGCTGCCGGACGCCCCGGACTGCCTGGTCGTCGCGGTCGCCGAGGGCCCGCTGACCGGCATCGCGGACGTCCGCCCGTGCACGCTGGGGGGACTCGACACCACGTCGGCCGTGGAACTGCTGTCCCGGCACACCGGCCCGGTCCGCATCACCGTCGACCCCCGGGCCGCCGAGCACCTGGTCGAGGCCTGCCAGGCCCAGCCCGCGGCCCTGACCCTGGCCGGCGGCTGGCTCGAGGCCCGTCCCCAGGCCGCCGTCGCCGACCTCGTCAAGCAGATGCGCACCGAGGGCGCCGAGGGCACCGCGCTCAGCCGGGTCCTCCGCCTCGCGCACGCCTCGCTGCCCGGCCCCGCCGCCCGGACCCTGCGTCTGCTCTCCCTCGCCCCGGCCGGCCTGGTCGACCCGCACACCGCCTCCGCGCTCGCCGGCTGTTCGGTGAACGGCGCCCGCGCCACCCTGGACGACTTCGTCGCCCTCGGCGTGCTGCGCGCGGTCGACTCCCCGCTGCCCGAGTACGAGGTCCCCGGCTGCCTGCACGCCCAGCTGAGGGACCTCGCCGAGACCCACGAACGGCCCGCCGAGCTCCAGCTCGCCCGCGCCCGCATGCTGGAGCGGACGGTGCGGCTGCTCCAGTCCTGCCGCGCGGTCACCGAGACCGACAGCACGCAGGCCCGCGAGAAGCTCCTCGGCATGCCGCGTGCCCTGCGCTTCCCCCATCCGAGGGCCGCCGCCGACTGGCTGCGCGTCCGCCGCCCCGCCCTGCTGGCCGCGGCCCGCCTCGCGGTCGCCGACGGGGAGCTGGACACCCTCGCCCGGAGACTGATGTCCCAGCTGGTACGGGCCATGGTGGCCCACTTCGGCACCCAGGCGGCGGCCGCCGACCTGTACGGCATCCACCGCCTCGTCCTCGACGTGGCGGAGCGGCGCGAGCTGCCCCGGGAGAAGGCGGCGGCCCTGCTGAACCTCGCCGACCTGGACGCCCGCACCGGCCGCACCGCCGAGGCGCTGGTGCGCTACCGGGCCGCGCTGGACGCCGGACGCGAGGCGAACGACCCGTACGCGACCGCCCGCGCGATGGAATCCGTAGGCGGCGCACACCTGGAGCTCGGGGACTACGACCGGGCCGCCGACTGGTTCGGCCGGGCCCTCGCCCAGCGGCTCGCCCGGGACGAGCGCGCCGACGCCGCCCGGGTCTACGGCCGCATCGCCACCGCCCACACCTACGCCGGCCGCTACGGGGAGGCGCTGCGGGGCTGGCGCGCGGCGGTCGCCGGATACCGCAAGGCCGGTGATGTGGCCGCCCACGCACGGGCGTTGAGCGAACTGGCCCGCGTCCAGGAGTACGCCGGACGCCCCGAGGAGTCGCTGCGCACCTGCCAGGAGGCCGTCGAGTGGGCCCGCCGGGCGCAGGACGTCCGGCTCCAGGCCGCGCTGCATCTGCGGCTGGCCGACACCCTCGACCGCCTGGGCGATCCCACGGCGGCCGGCCTGCAGCGGAGCGTTGCTGATCAGATGCTGAGGGAAGAGTCCACCGATGCCTGCGAAATCCGCAGCGCATCCTCTGCAGATTGATGCTTTGAAAGGCTGGACAGCGGGAACACCTTCATTAGACTGGCTCTGCCGCACGTTCTTGCGGTCTCTCCCGGTGTGCCCGCCCCTGGGCGGGTATGCCTTGTCATAGCCGTAACATCCCCATCCACTGAGCCAAGGACCGTGATCCACGTGAAGGTCGGCATTCCCCGCGAGGTCAAGAACAACGAGTTCCGGGTGGCCATCACCCCCGCCGGCGTGCACGAGCTGGTGCGCCACGGTCACCAGGTCGTCATCGAGCGCGACGCCGGTGTCGGCTCCTCGATCCCCGACGACGAGTACGTCGCCGCGGGCGCGCGGATACTCGACACCGCGGACGAGGTCTGGGCCACCGCCGACCTGCTGCTGAAGGTCAAGGAGCCCGTCGCGGAGGAGTACCACCGCCTGCGCAAGGACCAGACGCTCTTCACCTACCTGCACCTGGCCGCCTCCAAGGAGTGCACGGACGCGCTCATCGAGTCCGGCACCACCGCGATCGCCTACGAGACGGTCGAGCTGCCGAACCGCGCCCTGCCGCTGCTCGCCCCGATGTCCGAGGTCGCGGGCCGGCTGGCCCCGCAGGTCGGCGCCTACCACCTGATGGCGGCCAACGGTGGCCGCGGTGTGCTGCCCGGCGGCGTCCCCGGCGTGCTGGCCGGCAAGGCCGTCGTCATCGGCGGCGGCGTCTCCGGCTGGAACGCCGCGCAGATCGCCATCGGCCTGGGCTTCCACGTGACCCTGCTCGACAAGGACATCAACAAGCTCAAGGAAGCCGACAAGATCTTCGGCACCAGGATCCAGACCGTCGTCTCCAACGCGTTCGAGCTGGAGAAGGCCTGCCTGGACGCCGACCTCGTCATCGGCGCCGTCCTGATCCCGGGTGCCAAGGCCCCGAAGCTGGTCAGCAACGAGCTGGTGTCCCGGATGAAGCCCGGCAGTGTCCTTGTCGACATCGCGATCGACCAGGGCGGCTGCTTCGAGGACTCCCACCCGACCACGCACGCCGAGCCGACCTTCCCGGTCCACAACTCGGTCTTCTACTGCGTCGCCAACATGCCCGGCGCGGTGCCGAACACCTCCACCTACGCGCTGACCAACGCCACGCTGCCGTACATCGTGGAGCTGGCGAACCGCGGCTGGGTCGAGGCGCTGCGCCGCGACCCCGCGCTGGCCAAGGGCCTCAACACCCATGACGGCAAGGTCGTCTACCGGGAGGTCGCCGAAGCGCACGGCCTGGAGCACGTCGAGCCGGCCTCGCTGCTCGCCTGAGCCGCGGCGGCGGCCCGTGACGGCCGTCGCCGGCCGGTAAGTCGGTTAAGTCATCGACCGGCAAAGGCGATACGTCAACAGGCACCGTCAACCCCACACGCCCGGCCGGACCTTGCCCGACAAGGTCCGGCCGGGTGTGTGTATGGTCACTTTGCGATTCTCGGCCAACTCGCCTCGAACGTAACGCTTCAACCGATTCGCGCACCGGTGAAACCTGCTGTGCGACGGCCGTACGCCCTTGACAGGGGGATGTTTCATTGCCGACACATCGGGCCGGGTCCGGCGGATTGTGTTGCTGCGGACGGCCGACACGCCATAGAGTCGCCGAACGTCGGCATGGTGCCACGCTGACCTGTCTAGAAGTTTCCTGGTCACCAAGGAGGTAAGACGACTTGTGAATGAGTCGACATTTACTCCCGGGGGTGGTCAACCAGGAATGCCTGCACGGGCCCACGGCCCCGGGCGTCTCGAGGCTGTCGGCTCCGTCGCTGTACGCACCTTCGCAGCCGCCCACCAGAGTCCGCAGGCAACTCAGACAGCACACATGAGTATGGATGGCCAACACGTGAACGCCATGGCCGGCGACGGAAGTGGCGCGCCCCGCAACCACTTCGCCGACTACGACGAACTGCCCGAGGGGCACTTCTACGACCCGGACGCGGAGTACGAACCGGATCCCGAGTACGCCGCCACGCTCGCGCCCGACGCGGCCCGCCAGCGCCGTGAGCGCATCGGTCCGACCGGACGCCCGCTGCCGTACTTCCCGATCCCGGGACCGCTGACCGATCACGGCCCCGCGAAGATCATCGCGATGTGCAACCAGAAGGGCGGCGTCGGCAAGACCACGTCGACCATCAACCTGGGTGCCGCGCTCGCCGAGTACGGGCGCCGGGTGCTGCTCGTCGACTTCGACCCGCAGGGCGCGCTGTCGGTCGGTCTCGGCGTCAACCCGATGGAGCTCGACCTCACCGTCTACAACCTGCTCATGGAGCGGGGCATGGCGGCCGACGAGGTGCTGCTGAAGACGGCGGTCCCCAACATGGACCTGCTGCCCAGCAACATCGACCTGTCGGCGGCCGAGGTGCAGCTGGTGAGCGAGGTCGCGCGCGAGTCCACCCTCCAGCGGGCGCTGAAGCCGCTGATGGACGACTACGACTACATCGTGATCGACTGCCAGCCCTCGCTCGGCCTGCTCACGGTCAACGCCCTGACCGCCGCGCACAAGGTGATCGTGCCGCTGGAGTGCGAGTTCTTCGCGCTGCGCGGTGTGGCGCTGCTGACCGAGACCATCGAGAAGGTCCAGGAGCGGCTCAACCCCGACCTGGAGCTCGACGGCATCCTCGCCACGATGTACGACTCGCGCACCGTGCACAGCCGTGAGGTGCTCGCGCGGGTCGTCGAGGCGTTCGACGACCACGTCTACCACACGGTCATCGGGCGCACGGTCCGCTTCCCGGAGACCACGGTCGCCGGTGAGCCGATCACCACGTACGCGTCCAACTCCGTCGGTGCCGCCGCCTACCGCCAGCTCGCCAGGGAGGTGCTCGCCCGGTGTCACGCCGAGTGAGTCTGCCGGGGGCCGACGAACTCTTCCGCACGACAGGGGGAACGGCGCTCCAGGCGTCCACCCCGCGGCGACCGGCGGGCGGCGAAGCCCGGGTGCCGGCGCCGGCGGGGGAGAGCGACCAGGCGGCCGCCGAGGACACGCCGCAGTCCGTGCCCGCGCAGGGTGGTGACGGCGGGGGCGCCGAGCACACCGCGGCGGACGCGGAACCCGGCTCGGCGGGCGAGCCGCGCAGCCGGGGCGCGGAGCGCTCCGCACGGGGTTCAGGGCCGGGTACGACCGCGCAGGAGGACTCCGCCGCCGCCCAGCCCCGCAAGCGCGGCCGGGCCGCCGCACGCCGCCCCAGCGGGCGCGAGCGCCACGACGAGAAGATCACCGTGTACGTCTCCGCCGAGGAGCTCATGGACCTGGAGCACGCCCGCCTGGTGCTCCGGGGCGAGCACGGACTGGCCGTCGACCGCGGCCGCATCGTCCGCGAGGCGGTCGCCGTGGTCCTCGCCGACCTGGAGACCCGGGGGGATGCCAGCATCCTCGTACGTCGGCTGCGCGGGCGGTAGCGGTAGCCTGCGGGGGCCATGACCTCGAACGACGCTCCCCGCCCCGGCGCCCGCGCCGGCCGTCGCCGTGCGCTGGGGAGGGGGCCGGGGGCGCGGGTGGCTCCGCCGGAGGCGCCGGTCTCCGACGCGTCGGACGCGCCCGAGGTGCCCGACGAGACACCGTCCGCCGGGCCCCACGGGCCCGCGGTCGGGCCGACGACGCCCGGGACGCCACCGGACGTCACGGTCCCGGCGGCCTCGCCGCCGAGCGGAACGACCCCTTCGGCAGCGGAATCGGTGCCGGATACGGGGTGGGCCCCCCGGGAGACCGGGCCGCGCGGCGTGGCGGGTGCCCAGGCGAGCCCGGGGCCGAGCGCAGGTACCGCGTCGCAGGCGCCCGACGTCGCGTCGGAGGCCGGTGACGGGGCGGCGTACGGTTCCGTGGGTCGGGAGGCCCTGTCGCCGGGCGCTCCGGGGCCCGGCGGGGCGGTGGACGGGCGCGACGCGCGGGCGGGGAGCGCGCCCTCGGCGCCGGGGGCCGGGACCGAGGACCCGGCGGACGGGCCGGGCGACGGTGTCTTCAAGGTGCGGCTCGCGAACTTCGAGGGCCCCTTCGACCTGCTCCTCCAGTTGATCTCCAAGCACAAGATGGACGTCACCGAGGTCGCCCTGTCCAAGGTGACCGACGAGTTCATGGCGCACATCAGGGCCATGGGACCGGACTGGGACCTCGACGAGACGACCGAGTTCCTGGTCGTGGCGGCGACGCTGCTCGACCTGAAGGCGGCCCGGCTGCTGCCCGCCGCCGAGGTGGAGGACGAGGCCGACCTGGCGCTGCTGGAGGCCCGGGACCTGCTGTTCGCGCGGCTGCTCCAGTACCGTGCGTACAAGCGGATCGCCGAGATCTTCAGCGACCGGCTCGAAGCCGAGGTGCGCCGCCACCCCCGGACCGTCGGCCTGGAACCCCACCACGCCGCGCTGCTGCCCGACGTCGTCATCAGCATCGGGCCGGAGGGCCTCGCCAGGCTCGCCGTGAAGGCGATGCAGCCCAGGCCCAAGCCGCAGGTCTACGTCGAGCACATCCACGCCCCCCTGGTCAGTGTGCAGGAGCAGGCGGGCATCGTCGTCGCCCGGCTGAGGGAGCTGGGCGAGGCCAGTTTCCGGGTGCTGGTCGAGGACACCGAGGACACGCTGACCGTCGTCGCCCGTTTCCTGGCCCTGCTGGAGCTCTACCGCGAGAAGGCCGTCGCGCTGGACCAGGAGACGGCGCTCGGTGACCTGCTGGTCCGCTGGACCGGCGGGGACGGGGACGCGGGGCCGGTGGTGACGGACGAGTTCGACCGGCCGCCCGAGGAACCCGAGGAGGAGCAGAAGGCATGAGTGACGAGACCCCACGGGCTCCGGGCGGGCCGGGTGCCGTCGCCGGCCTCGACCTCAAGCCCGCCCTCGAAGCCGTCCTCATGGTCGTGGACGAGCCCGCGACCGAGGAGCACCTCGCCCGGATACTCCAGCGGCCGCGGCGGCAGATCGCGGACGCGCTGCGCGAGCTGGCCGACGAGTACACCGTCCAGGGCCGTGGCTTCGAGCTGCGCCTGATCGCGGGAGGCTGGCGCTTCTACACCCGCCCCGAGTACGCCGCGGCCGTCGAGGGCTTCGTCCTGGACGGCCAGCACGCCCGCCTCACCCAGGCCGCGCTGGAGACCCTCGCGGTGGTCGCCTACCGCCAGCCGGTCAGCCGCAGCCGCGTCTCGGCGGTGCGGGGCGTGAACTGCGACGGCGTGATGCGCACCCTCCTGCAGCGGGGTCTGGTGGAGGAGGCGGGCACGGAACCCGAAACAGGTGCGATCCTGTATGTGACGACGACCTACTTCCTGGAGCGGATGGGCCTGCGCGGTCTGGACGAGCTCCCGGAGCTCGCGCCCTTCCTCCCGGAGGCGGCGGCGATCGAGGCCGAGACAATGGAAGGGGTCCCGTCGTTCGATCCGGACGCCCCGGATTCCGAGGACGCAGACGACAAGACGGAACTTTGATGCGAAGCAGCAGCGGCAGGAACAGCAGCGGAAACAACGGCGGGAGCCGTGGTGGCAACAGCGGCGGCCGCGGCGGGAGCAGCGGTGGCCGCGGTAACCACCGCGGCGCCGGTAACAACCGCGACGACAGGCAGGGCGGTCGTCCGAAGAAGCCGCGCCCCGAGGAGCGGCGCTACGACGTGGGCCCCGGCGCCACGCAGGACGGCCCGAAGTCGGGCCGCGGACCCTCGGCGCGCGGCGGCGCCAAGGGCGGCCCGAAGAGGCCCCAGCAGCGGGGCCGCAGCGCCCCGGCCACGTCGCGCGAGTACGAGACGCGGGCCGAGGAGCGCAACCGGGAGCGGTACGCGGGCAAGAAGGACGTCAAGCTGCCCAAGACCTTCCCGGGCGCCGAGCAGGAGGGCGAGCGGCTGCAGAAGGTCCTCGCGCGCGCGGGCTACGGCTCCCGGCGTGCCTGCGAGGAGCTGATCGAGCAGGCGCGCGTCGAGGTCAACGGCGAGATCGTCCTCGAGCAGGGCAAGCGGGTCGACCCGGAGAAGGACGAGGTCAAGGTCGACGGCCTGACCGTCGCGACCCAGTCGTACCAGTTCTTCTCGCTCAACAAGCCCGCCGGTGTGGTCTCCACCATGGAGGACCCCGAGGGGCGCCAGTGCCTCGGTGACTACGTCACCAACCGGGAGACCCGCCTCTTCCACGTCGGCCGGCTCGACACCGAGACGGAGGGCGTGATCCTGCTCACCAACCACGGCGAGCTGGCGCACCGCCTGACCCACCCGCGCTACGGGGTGAAGAAGACCTACCTCGCGCACATCGTGGGCCCGATCCCGCGCGACCTCGGCAAGCGCCTGAAGGACGGCATCCAGCTGGAGGACGGGTACGCGCGCGCGGACCACTTCCGGGTCGTGGAGCAGACCGGCAAGAACTACCTCGTCGAGGTCACCCTCCACGAGGGCCGCAAGCACATCGTCCGCCGGATGCTGGCGGAGGCGGGCTTCCCCGTCGACAAGCTGGTGCGCACCGCCTTCGGCCCGATCACCCTGGGCGACCAGAAGTCGGGCTGGCTGCGCAGGCTCTCCAACACGGAGGTCGGGATGCTGATGCAGGAGGTCGAGCTCTAGCCGGCCGCCGCGGAGGCTTGTAACGACCGGCCACCCCCTTTTATAGTCTGAGTGACTATTAAGGGGGTGGCCGGTCGTGCACGGCTACGACAAGTACGCGTTCGAGCCCTTCGCCGTCACCGTCGACCTCGCCGTCCTCACGCTCCGCGCGGGCGCGCTGCACGTGCTGCTCGTCGAGCGGGGCCAGGAGCCGTACGCCGGGCGCTGGGCGCTGCCCGGCGGCTTCCTGCGGCCGGCCGAGTCGGCGGAGGCGGCGGCCCGCAGGGAGCTGGCCGAGGAGACCGGCCTGTCCGACGTGACCGGGCTGCACCTGGAGCAGCTGCGCACCTACAGCGAGCCCGGCCGCGACCCCCGGATGCGCGTCGTGTCCGTCGCGTTCGCCGCGCTGCTGCCGGACCCTCCCGAACCGCACGCCGGCACCGATGCGGCCGAGGCCCGCTGGGTGCCGTACGAGAAGGCAGGAGGCCTCGCCTTCGACCACGACCGGATCCTGGCCGACGCCCGGGAAAGGGTGGGCGCCAAGCTGGAGTACACCTGCCTGGCCACCGCCTTCTGCCCGGCCGAGTTCACGCTCGGCGAGCTGCGACAGGTCTACGAGACCGTCTGGGGCACGGACCTGGACCGGCCCAACTTCCGCCGCAAGGTCCTCGCCACCCCCGGCTTCGTCGAACCGGTCCCGGGCGCCGCCCGCCTGACCGGTGGCCGTGGCAAGCCGGCCGCGCTGTACCGAGCGGGTCCGGCCACCACCCTGTACCCGCCCCTGCTCCGCAACCCTCGGGAAGGACGCCCCGCATGACCAGGACCACCGTCACCAAGCGAGCCGCCACCGGGGCGCTCACCGGACTCGCCCTCGGGGACGCGCTCGGCTTCCCCACCGAGTTCGACGACGTCCCGTCGATCCTCGCCAAGTGCGGCCCGTGGCGGGAGATGGAGCTGCCCCGGCCCGCGATCGTCACCGACGACACGCAGATGACGCTGGCGCTGGGGAGAGGGCTGCGGACGGCGATGGACCGGGGTGTCCTGGCGCCCGAGGGGATGGCCGGGCCCGTACGGCAGGAGTTCATCGCCTGGAACCGGTCGCCGGAGAACAACCGGGCCCCGGGCAACACCTGCCTCCGGGCCTGCGGTCTCCTGGAGCGGACGGACCGCCCCTGGCAGGACGCCAGCCAGATCCACTCCAAGGGCTGCGGCGCCAACATGCGCGTCGCGCCGGCAGGACTCGCCCCCGGCCTCAGCGACGAACAGCGCGCGGGCGCCGCCCAGTTGCAGTCCGCGCTCACCCACGGGCACCCGACCGCGCTGGCCGCCTCCGACCTCACCGCGCACGCCGTACGGCTGCTCGCCGGGGGAGCCGAGCCGACCGGGCTGGTCGGGCTGCTGCGGTCGTACGCCTACGACAACCGCACCCGCTACCACGAGCGCTGGCTCGGTGACCTGTGGACCCGCGCCCAGGACCCCACGCCCGAGCACTTCATCGCCCGGGGCTGGGACGAGTGCCTGGCGATACTCGACCGGCTCCAGGGCGCGGTGCGCACCGTCTCGCCGGAGACCGACCCGTGCCTGGCGGTCGGCGAGGGCTGGATCGCCGAGGAGGCGCTGGCGGCCGGGCTGCTCTGCTTCCTGCTCTTCGTCGACGAGCCGCTGACGGCCCTGTGCCGCGCGGCCTGCACCTCCGGCGACTCCGACTCCATCGCCTGCCTCGCGGGCGCCTTCGCCGGCGCGTACCTCGGCGCCGACGCCTGGCCGGCCGCATGGGCCGACCGCATCGAGTACCGGGCCGACCTGCTGGCCCTGGGAGCGCTCTGGGACGCTTGATCCCGCGCTCGGCGCCCGGGACCTGGAGCGGCCGCACGGTGTACGGGACGAGGCGCGGGGCCGCGTCAGTCCTGCCCGACCCGCCCGCCGTCCACGACGCCCCGCACGACCTCGTCGAACGGATCCGTCCGGAGGGCCGAGGCGTGGCGGACGCGGACCAGGAAGTCCTCGACGCGGCGCCGGTCCGGCTCCACGGGCAGCGGACTGCGCCGGACGGCCTCCTCGCCCTCCCGGGCCAGGCGGGCCATCCGGGACACCACCTCCGGCCAGGGCACCTCACCGCGCTTCACGGCCAGCAGCGACTCGCGCCGGTCGCCGACGTCGATGGTGAGCGTGCCCGTGCGCAGCAGGTCGCGGGCGCTGGTCAGCAGCCGCAGCAGGTGCATGGCGTGTTTCCAGCGCGGGGCGCCGTGCGCGCGCACGGCGGCGTCCAGCTTGCGGCGCCGGCCGAGGGCGTAGCCGGAGAACGTCTCGTGGGCGCGGCGGGAGAGGAACGCCCCGCGCAGGGCGAGCAGTTCGCGGCCCGTGTCGTCGGCGTGCTCCACGAGCGGGGAGTGCAGGCACTCCAGGATGTTCGGGTTGCCGCGCAGAGCCAGCTCGCAGAAGCGCTCGAGCTCCCAGCTGAACTGCTCCTGCGCCGGGCCCTCCACGTGCGTCGGCGGTTTCTCGAATCGCCAGAACAGCGGGGTGGGCGCGAGGAACACACCCCGGCGGTCGGTGTCGCTGTCCTCCGTGGCCAGACCGAAGGCGCGCGAGCCCATGACACAGGCGTAGATCGTGTGGTCGCGTACCAGGGTCCCGGGATGCATGCGGGGAGCGTACGCGGGCACCTCAGGCCAGGTGGACCGAATTTCCCCGCACCGTGATCCGCTTCGCGGGCAGCGGTTCGGTCGCCGGTCCCTGCTCCACCGACCCGTCGGTGACGCTGAACCGGCTGTTGTGGCAGGCGCAGTCGATGACGCCGTCGCGCACGTCCGACACGATGCAGCCCTGGTGGGGACAGACCGCCGAGAAGGCCTTGAAGTCGCCCTGCTCCGGCTGGGTCACCACGACCTTCTCGTCCGCGAAGACCCTGCCGCCGCCCACCGGGATGTCGTGCGTCGACGCCAGTTTCGGCCCGGGGGCGGTCGCGACCTCCGAGGAGGCGCCGTCACCGCCGCGCTCGCCGCCGTCGTGGCCGCCGTCGCGGCTGTCGCCGCCACCGCCGCAGCCGACGGCGAGCGCGGCCGCGCCCGTCGAGAGGAGGGCCGTACGGCGCGTCGGGCTGTGGTTCATGGGGTCACTCCCAGCAGGGCACGAAAAGGAGATACCGGCAGCGGCCAGTGTCTCAGGAGGCGGGCGCCGCACACCGGTCCCACGCGGGCTGACTACGCTGGACGGACCAAGAGCCGGCACGCACGCCGGCACAACGTCTGCGAGGAGCATCGCCGTGGCGGTACGAGCGGTCCGGGGCGCCGTCCAACTGGAGCGGGACGAGGCCGGGCACATGGACGAGCAGGTCGCGGCCCTGCTGACGGCCGTCCTGGAGCGCAACGGCCTCACCGGTGACGACCTCATCAGCATCTGGTTCACGGCCACGCCCGACCTGCACAGCGACTTCCCGGCCGCCGCGGCCCGGGGGCTCGGCATCACGGACGTCCCGCTGATCTGCGCCCAGGAGCTGGACGTCGAGGGGGCCATGCCCCGCGTCGTGCGCGTCCTCGCCCACGTCGAGTCCGAACGGCCCCGCGCCGAGATCGCCCACGTCTACCTCGGCGCCGCCGCGGCCCTGCGCAAGGACATCGCCCAGTGAGAACCGCACTCGTCATCGGCACCGGCCTCATCGGCACCTCCGCCGCCCTCGCCCTCACCCAGCGGGGCGTCACCGTCCACCTCGCCGACCACGACCCCGAGCAGGCCCGTACGGCCGCCGCCCTGGGCGCCGGCACCGACGAGGCCCCACAGGGCCCGGTCGACCTCGTGATCGTCGCCGCCCCGCCCGCCCTGGTGGCCGACGTGCTCGCCGACGCCATGGGACGCGGCGCCGCCCGCGGGTACGTCGACGTGGCCAGCGTCAAGGGCGGTCCCCGGCGCGAGCTGGAGGCGCGGGGGCTCGACCTGTCGGCGTACATCGGCACGCACCCCATGTCGGGCCGTGAGAAGTCCGGCCCGCTGGCCGCCACGGGCGACCTCTTCGAGGGCCGCCCCTGGGTGCTGACCCCGACCCGGGACACCGACACCGAGGTGCTGAACCTCGCCCTGGAGCTGGTCTCGCACTGCCGCGCGGTGCCGGTGGTGATGGACGCCGACGCCCACGACCGCGCCGTCGCCCTCGTCTCCCACATGCCCCACCTGGTCTCGAACATGGTCGCCGCGCGCCTGGAGCACGCCGAGGAGGCCGCCGTACGGCTGTGCGGGCAGGGCATCCGCGACGTGACCCGGATCGCCGCCTCCGACCCCGGGATGTGGATCGACATCCTCTCCGCGAACCCGGGACCGGTCGCCGACCTGCTCACCGACGTCGCCGCCGACCTGGAGGAGACGGTACGGGCCCTGCGCGCCCTGCAGTCCTCCGACGAGGACAAGCGCCGCGAGGGAGGCGCCGGGATCGCCGAGGTGCTGCGGCGCGGCAACGCCGGACAGGTGCGGGTCCCGGGCAAGCACGGCTCGGCCCCGCGGGTCTACGAGACCGTGGCCGTCCTCATCGACGACCAGCCCGGCCAGCTCGCCCGCATCTTCGCCGACGCGGGACGGGCCGGGGTCAACATCGAGGACGTACGGATCGAGCACGCGACCGGTCAGCAGGCCGGTCTGGTGCAGCTGATGGTCGAGCCGAAGACCGCTCCCGCGCTGACGGCGGCCCTCAAGGAGCGGGGCTGGGCGCTCCGGCAGTGATCGCCCGCTCCGGGCGCCTGTCGGAGGGGTCCCGCAGAGCCAGTAACCTAGGACCTGTCCGACCATTCCCGTCTGCCCTGCGGCGCCTGGCACGCACGCTCGCCGTGTCGCCGGACACTCACGTGGCTCCGCCACGAGGGCGCGGTGGCGCCTCGCGGCCGCACGCACCGGACGCCGAAGGGCCCGCCCTCCGGGCGGACGACGGAAATGGCCGGACACATCCCGCGTGGGACGTGTCCGCGTCCCGCACACCGCTCACCGCACCGCACCAGGAAGGTGTCCCCTCGTGGAAAACGGCGCCGCCCCGACCGCCCCGGCCGTGATTGTCGCCATCGACGGCCCCTCCGGCACGGGCAAGTCGAGCACGTCGAAGGCCGTCGCCGCGCAGCTCGGCCTGAGCTACCTGGACACCGGCGCCCAGTACCGGGCGATCACGTGGTGGATGGTGACCAACGGCATCGACATAGCCGACCCGCACGCCGTCGCCGCCGCGGCCGGCAAGCCCGAGATCCTCTCCGGCACCGACCCGGCGAACCCGACCATCACGGTCGACGGCGTGGACGTGGCCGGCCCGATCCGCACCCAGGAGGTCACCTCCAAGGTCAGCGCGGTCAGCGCCGTTCCCGAGGTGCGCACCCGGATCACCGAGCTGCAGCGCACCATCGCCGCCGCCGCCCCGCTCGGCATCGTCGTCGAGGGCCGCGACATCGGCACCACCGTGCTGCCGGACGCCGACCTGAAGATCTTCCTCACCGCCTCGGCGGAGGCCCGCGCGGCCCGCCGCAACGGCGAGCTCAAGGGCGCCGACGTCAACGTCACGCGCGAGGCCCTGATCAAGCGGGACGCGGCCGACTCCAGCCGCAAGACCTCGCCGCTGGCCAAGGCGGACGACGCGGTCGAGGTGGACACCACTGACCTCACCCTCGCGCAGGTCATCGAGTGCGTCGTCACCCTCGTCGAGGAGAAGCGGGCGGGTAAGTGACCTCACCCTCCGTCCCCTCCGAGAAGGGCGCCGAGGTCGGGCGGCGCATCGGCGTCGGCCTGATGTACGGGCTGTGGAAGCCGCGTGTGCTCGGTTCCTGGCGGGTGCCCGCCACCGGTCCGGTGATCTACGCTGTCAACCACTCGCACAACATCGACGGCCCCATGGTCATGGGTGTGGCGCCGCGGCCGACACACTTCCTGATCAAGAAGGAGGCGTTCGTCGGGCCGCTCGGACGGTTCCTGACCGGCATCGGCCAGCTCGAGGTGGACCGCCACTCCACCGACCGCACGGCCATCGCCCGCGCGCTGGGAGTGCTGCAGAACGGCGGCGTGCTGGGCATCTTCCCGGAGGGCACCCGGGGCGAGGGCGACTTCGCCTCGCTGCGTGCCGGGCTCGCCTACTTCGCGGTGCGCAGCGGCGCACCGATCGTCCCCGTCGCGGTGCTGGGAAGTTCCGACCGGCCCGGACGGTTGATAAAGGGGCTGCCCCCGCTGCGCTCCCGCGTCGACGTCGTCTTCGGCGACCCGTTCGAGGCGGGCGACGGCAGCGGACGGCGGACCCGCAGGGCCCTGGACGAGGCCACCGAACGCATCCAGAAGCAGCTCACCGCGCACCTGGAGAACGCCAGGCGGCTCACCGGCCGCTAGGGTCTGCCTCGGGCCGTCCCGCGGCGTCGCGACGCCCGGCAGGCACGCTCGCCGTGGGGAGACCCGAGGCGGGCCCTGCGACACTTGAGTAGTGGATCACCCGGTACAGGGGTGGTCCACCGACCACCACGATGAACGAGGTACGGACTTCATGAACGACGACATCCACTCCGAGGGTTCGGGCGAGGAGCACGACCACGGGGCGCTTGGCGACGCCGAATACGCGCAGTTCATGGAGCTCGCCGCGGAAGAGGGCTTCGACCTCGAGGACGTCGAGGGCGCGATCGAGGCGGCCGGGCACGGCCCGCTGCCCGTCCTCGCGGTCGTCGGCCGCCCCAATGTCGGCAAGTCGACCCTGGTGAACCGCATCATCGGCCGCCGTGAGGCGGTCGTCGAGGACAAGCCCGGCGTCACCCGCGACCGCGTCACCTACGAGGCCGAATGGGCCGGCCGCCGCTTCAAGGTCGTCGACACCGGCGGCTGGGAGCAGGACGTCCTCGGCATCGACGCCTCCGTGGCCGCGCAGGCCGAGTACGCGATCGAGGCGGCCGACGCGGTCGTCTTCGTCGTGGACGCCAAGGTCGGCGCCACCGACACCGACGAGGCCGTCGTACGGCTGCTGCGCAAGGCCGGCAAGCCCGTCGTGCTGTGCGCCAACAAGGTGGACGGGCCGAGCGGCGAGGCCGACGCCGCCTATCTGTGGTCGCTGGGGCTGGGCGAACCGCACCCGGTCTCCGCGCTGCACGGCCGCGGCACCGGCGACATGCTGGACCGGGTCCTGGAGGCGCTGCCCGAGGCCCCGGCCCAGACCTTCGGCACCGCCGTCGGCGGCCCGCGCCGCATCGCCCTGATCGGCCGCCCGAACGTCGGCAAGTCCTCCCTGCTCAACAAGGTGGCGGGCGAGGAGCGGGTCGTCGTCAACGAACTGGCCGGCACCACCCGCGACCCGGTCGACGAGCTGATCGAACTGGGCGGGGTGACCTGGAAGTTCGTCGACACCGCGGGCATCCGCAAGCGCGTCCACCTCCAGCAGGGCGCCGACTACTACGCCTCGCTGCGCACCGCCGCCGCCGTCGAGAAGGCGGAGGTCGCCGTCGTCCTCATCGACGCCTCCGAGTCGATCTCGGTGCAGGACCAGCGGATCGTCACCATGGCCGTCGAGGCGGGACGCGCGATCGTCGTCGCCTACAACAAGTGGGACACGCTCGACGAGGAGCGCCGCTACTACCTGGAGCGGGAGATCGAGACCGAGCTCGGCCAGGTGGCGTGGGCACCCCGGGTCAACGTCTCGGCGCAGACCGGGCGCCACATGGAGAAGCTGGTCCCCGCGATCGAGACGGCCCTGGCCGGTTGGGAGACCCGCGTTCCGACGGGCCGGCTGAACGCCTTCCTCGGCGAACTGGTCGCCGCCCACCCGCACCCGGTGCGGGGCGGCAAGCAGCCGCGCATCCTCTTCGGTACGCAGGCGGGCACCAAGCCCCCGCGGTTCGTGCTCTTCGCCTCCGGCTTCATCGAGGCGGGCTACCGGCGCTTCATCGAGCGCCGGCTGCGCGAGGAGTTCGGCTTCGAGGGCACGCCGATCCACATCTCGGTGCGGGTGCGGGAGAAGCGCGGCGCGAAGAAGAAGTAGCGGTCCGAGCGACGAGAGAGGGCGACCCCGGCCGGGGTCGCCCTCTCTCGTCGCTCGGACGACGGTCAGGAACCCGAGCGCGGGGCCGGTGGCAGTGCGGCCGGGACGCGCTGCCACACCGACTGCTGGCCGAGGCGGGCGCCCGCGCTGTAGGCGCTGTGGGCGCCTCTGCCGCGCGGGATGCTCCTGAAGGCGGTGAACCCCAGCTCCTCCTCGCCGCTGCGATCGCCCGGCAGCGATCGGAAGGACCTGACGTACTCGGCGTAGAGCGCGTCGTAGATCGGCGTGGCCGAGGGGCCGCCGTGGCGGTGGAAGGCGTCGTATGCGTGCACGTATGTCCAAACGACCCCGGGGTGGAAGGGATGCGGCCCGGGCGGCGGCGGTTGCGGCCGTGCACCGACGGCGCTCAGGTCCCCGCGAGCGGGAGCGTCGCCGCGACCAGTTGCCCGTTCGCCGCCGCCTTGTCCAGTGCGTCCCGCAGCAGGTCCTCGCGCGGCTGCCGCCCGATCGTCCCGACGGGCGCCGCGTAGAGCAGTACCTGCTGGTACTTGCCGGCCGCCGTGCGCCAGGCCTCGGTCACCTGGAGGGGCTGGTGCGCCTGCCACCAGGCCACCGGCCGGCCGCCCTCCCCGCCCGGCTGGAGCACCGCGTGCAGCTGCCCCGTCGCGAGCAGCACCGACCAGCCGTGCAGTACGGCCGGCGGGGCGGACAACGCGGTGACGGGCAGGAAGCCCTGCTCGATGAGCAGCGGCAGGAAGTCGTCGCCGGCGCCGGCCGTGCCGGGCCGCGCGATGGGGGCGGTCGGTTCCACCACGAGCGCCGGGCGCAGCTCCCCGGCGATCAGGACCAGTCCGCTGGTGACGCCGAGCACGGCCTGTGCGGGTGCGGCCCTCGCGGGCTCCGGGGGGCGGGCGTTGTCGGCGCTGATGGACCGCACCGCGCCCTGGAGCTGCTCCTCGGTGACCTTGACGACCTGCGAGGGCAGACAGCCGGCGTGGGCGAAGGCGAGGACGGCGGTCTCCTCGCCGACGAAGAGAACGGTGCTGGTGCGCTCCTGCTCGCAGTCGCCCGGCGTGCGGCAGGACGTGCAGTCGTAGGTGCCCGGGGCGGACACCCCGGCGAGCAGGCGGTCGGCTTCTTCGTCGCCGATCTCGGCGCGTACGTCGTCGCTGAGGTCGAGCATGCGCGGCACGGGTGGCTCCCTCGGGATGCGGTGCGCGGCCGGACCGGTTGGCTCCCGGCCCGTGGTCCGGGTGGGTCCCCGGCTCATGCAGAAGACAACGGGCGATCTGTGGCGGGAGTCACGCCCCGCGGCCAACCGAATCGAACCATCCGGCGCGTACGCCCCGTCGTCCGCCGGAATCCTCCGGCAGCCGCCAAGTGCCGTGAGGAGCAAGGGTGTTGCCTCGGTCGGGCGGGGCACGGGTCGCCCCGTCGGTTGGTCGACAAATCAGGAAATCAGCGAATGAAGTGGGTGGCTGAAAAGGGTGTGCGCCGAGGGCTGCCGAAACCGGTCCGGAAGGGCGGGCCGGGCCGGTGCCTCCGCCGCCCCGGCGGTCGTGATCACGCCGCCATCCGGCACGGACGACCAGAAGGCGCTGTTTCGGGGCTGACCGGACGAGGAGACACCCGGGGAGGAACCGCAACCGCATGACGCCCCCGCCCGCACCGGCCGCCCCGCTGCGCGCCGACTGCATCGGTGACTCCGCGGGCCGGCCCGACCTTCGACTCGCCGCGCACGGGGACACCGCGGCGGCCCTCCTGGTACTGCGCCGCCGCGCCGCGGACGACGAGGTCTTCCTGCCGCTCGCCCCGGGCGCCGAGGGCCGGCCGCGCGCGGCACTGCCCAGCAGCGTCGCCCTGCCCGAGGGCCGGTGGGACGCCTACGCGCGCGTGTCCGATACGCGTGCGTGTCCGACGGCGAGCCGCGGCGTCTGGTGCCCGGCGTCACCGACCTGCGCTCCCTCGCCGCCCGCATCCCCGGCGGACTGCCCTGCCACGTGGCCGTCCGCATCTCGTACGCCACCCGGGCAGGGCAACCTCACCGTCCGCAGCCGGCTGCGTGCCCCGCACGCGCAGCTCACGGACGGCGCGCTGACGGTGCGCGGGCGGGTGTACGGCACGCGGCTCGCCCCCGGCGCCCAATGCCGAGCCGCGCCTGCGGCCCGGCACCGGCGAGGGCGGCACGCGCCGGCTGGGCGTCGTGGCCGAGCGGACCGGTTTCGGCTTCACCGTGCCCCACGACACCCTGGCGTCGGGCGTGTGGGACCTGTGGCTGCGGCCCGTCGGCGAGCCCGGACCGCGCGTGCGGCCGGCGCGGCTGCTGGACGACGTCGCCGACAAGCAGCCCGTCCTCACCTACCCACGCGCGTGCGGACGCCGCACGGCCTCGTGGAGGCCGGCCCGTACTGCACGCGGGACGACGACCTGTCGGTGTCCGTCACCGCGCCGGCCGCCTGAACCGCGGACCGTACCTGTCCGCAACCACTGGCAGACTCGGCACCATGCTCGAGACCTCGGCACGACTGCTGCGCCTGCTCTCCCTCCTCCAGGCCCACCGCGAGTGGTCCGGCACCGACCTGGCCGACCGCCTCGGCGTCTCCCCGCGCACCGTGCGCCGGGACGTGGACCGCCTGCGCGAGCTGGGCTACCCCGTCAACGCCAGCCCCGGCACCGGCGGCGGCTACCAGCTGGGCGCGGGCGCCGAGCTGCCGCCGCTGCTGCTGGACGACGACGAGGCCGTCGCCGTCGTCGTCGGGCTGCGCGCGTCCGCCGGACAGGGCATCGAGGGGATCGGCGAGACCTCCGTCCGCGCCCTCGCCAAACTGGAACAGGTGCTGCCGAACCGGCTGCGCCGCCGCGTGGGCGCCCTCAACGCCTTCACCGTGCCGATGCTGCGCGGGCCCGAGCCCTCCGCCGTCGACCCGGGCGTGCTGACCGAGCTGGCCCACCTGTGCCGGGACGGCGAGCGGCTGCGCTTCGCCTACCGCGGCCATGACGGCACCGAATCCCGCCGCACCGTCGAGCCGTACCGTCTGGTGTGCTCCGAGCGCCGCTGGTACCTGGTCGCCTTCGATCTGGACCGGACGGACTGGCGGACCTTCCGGGTGGACCGCGTCACGCCGCAGCCGCCGCACGGACCCCGCTTCGTCCCCCGCGATCCGCCCGCCGCGGACCTGGCCGCCTACGTCTCCGAGGGTGTCTCCACGCGCGCGTACGCCACGCACGCCCGGGTCCGGCTGCTGGTGCCCGTGGAGAAGGCCGCCGAGCGGATCTCGCCCACCGCCGGGGTCCTGGAGGCGGAGGGCCCGGAGAGCTGCGTCCTGCGCACCGGCGCCGCGAGTCCGGACGTCATGGTGGTGCACCTGATGCTGCTGGGCTTCGACTTCGAGGTGCTGGAGCCGGCCGGGCTGACGGAGACGATCAGGACGGTCCGCGACCGGCTCACCCGCACCCTGTCCCGGGCCGGGGAGCGGGTACCCCGGTACGGGGAACCTGTGACCGAAACATGAGTTTCCTGTGCCGACGACCGGTTTCCGTAAGTCCGGACGGAGTCGCTTCGGAGTCGTTTCCGAGTCGACCGCAGGCCGATCGCGAGTCGATTCCAGGTCGATTCCGGATCGTTCGGCCGCGGAATGGGGGAGGCCCCCGGGGTGCGTCGAAGGTCTTTCTCGCCCGTTTATTCGAGGGGTCGGTGCGACACGCGGTGATTTACCTCGAATGCCTGCGGAAGGAGTACGGAACCGTCCGTTCGTGTGACGGAGTTCGGTCAAAACGTGGCACGTGATCCTGTGACAGAAATGTGACCGGAGGGGCCTTCGTCACACCTGATACCGGCCTGGGCTTCCACGGTCGTGGGGCAGGGCATAGCGTGGCGGCATGGCACCGATTCCGACACCCTCAGGGGAACCCCAGGACAGTCCGGACAGGTACGTCGGCCTCGATTCCGAGGCGGCCGAACGGCAGGCGCGCTCACGGGGCTGGGCCACGGTGCGGTCGCTGGCGCCGGGGACGATCATCACGATGGAGTACCGGGTGGGCCGGCTCAACTTCGAGGTGAAGGACGGCCGGGTGGCCCGGGCCTGGAAGGGCTGACGCGCGGGGGAGCCGCGGGGCGTGCGGGTCCCCCCGCGTCGTCGCGTGAAGGGGGTCAGCCGCCCGACGGATGGCGGGCGGCCGAGGCCGGGTTCCGCGGGTGGCGGTCGGCGTGCGGCGGCCGGCGGCTGCCCGCCGGGGTGACCGGCGTGCGGTCCGAGCGGGTCGTGTGCGGCCCCGGGGCCAGGTAGACCGGTGCCCGGGTGCGGGGCGCGGCGAGCGGCTCGCGGGCCGGGGCCTCCTCCCGGCCGGAGGTCGTGGGGGTGAGGACCACGGGGGCGCTGACCGGCTGCTTCGCCGGCGCCGCACGGCCGCGCCGGGCGTACCAGCGGTCGCGCAGGCCGAGGATCCAGGCCTCGGCGCGAGTGATCAGCGGCTCCAGCCACGGCAGCGCCAGCAGGATCAGCAGCCCCGCCGCCCAGCCGAGGAGCACGTCGCTGAGCCAGTGCGTACCGAGGTAGACGGTGGACATGCCCACCCCGAGCGAGGTGACCGCCGACAGGGCCGACAGCCAGCGCCGGGCCCTGGGCGTCGAGGCCAGGTAGGCCAGGATGCCCCAGGTCACGACGGCGTTCGCGGTGTGACCGCTCGGAAATATATCGCCGCCGCGCCACATCTCGTTCGAGCCGATCGTGGTCGCGTAGTGCGGCCCCAGCCGGCCCATGCCGTACTTGGCGGCACCGACCGTGACGTTCAGCAGGAGCAGCGAGACGCCCAGCGCGAGCAGGGGGCGCAGCGTGTGCTGCCGCCAGGAGCGCCAGCCCAGCCAGGCCGCGACCATCACCGCGGTGGGGCCGCGCTGGCCGAGCACCACGTAGTAGTCGACGAACGCGTGGATCTCCGGCCACTGCTGGTAGGGCCGGAAGAACATGACCTGCCAGTCGAGCCGCACCAGCCACGAGGTGATCAGTACGGCCCACACGATCGCGATGTAGAACGCGAGGGTCCCGGCGAACAGCGCGAACCTGTGCCGGCTCATCTCCGGCACGTCCAGGAGGGCCGGTCGTTCCGGCTCCCGGTCCAGTCTCGCGAACACCCGGTCCAGACGGGTGAGCTTCCGTTCGGTACGCACCCAATCGACGTTACAGCGAGTGAGGAGTGATCCCGGCCGAATCAAGGGCTTTGTGATGACGATGTGATGTGGGATTCCTCTCAGGCGGCAGTTCATTTACCGGGAATCCCTAATCCGCTGCAACTCCGGACTTCAATTACTTTGATCGGTCCGGTCGGCCGTCTTATTGCGCTTATGAATTCGTTCACCGAATGCTGGCGTGGAATTCTCCGCACCGCCATCGGCGACCGGGGCCTCAGGGTGGCCCGGAGCCGTTCAGCCAGAACGCCCCGTACACCGCCGACGCCACCGCGACCGCGCCCACGACCGGTGCCGACCTGGACGTTCGGAGCCGGGCCAGGGCCAGGGCGAGCGGCAGCAGCAGCGGGAAGGCGGGCAGCAGCAGCCGCGGCTTCGAACCGAAGTAGCTCGACGCGCACAGGGCGAGGAGGGTGACGATCCCCGCGTACACCAGCAGCGCGAGCGGCTGGCGCTGCCGTACGCAGGCGACGTACAGCCGGACGAGCAGGGCCACACCGACGACCAGCCCGACGCCCGCCAGGGCCGACGGGAACGACGTGAACTTCTCGGCGGTGAACCGGGCGAAGGCCAGGCCGCCGTCGAAGCCGTTGCGCCAGCCCGCCTGGACGTCGAGGTAGCCGAGCGGCCCCTTGCCGGTGCGGTGGCCGACCCACAGGACGTAGCCGGCGGCGCCCAGGGGTGCGAGGAGCACGCCGAGTGCGCGCCGTGCGCCGTCGCCCGGGGCGCTCTCCGGTCCGTGGGCGCCGTCCGGGGCGCCCTCGCTCCGGCTTCGCCCGAATGCCGCGATCGCGGCCACCCACACCGCCGCCGTCACCGCGAGCCCGACCGGGCGGGTCAGCCCGGCCAGCGCGGCCAGCGTCCCCGCCACGACCCAGCGCCCGGTCAGCACCGCGTACAGCGACCAGGCGGCGAGCGCAGTGAACAGGGACTCGCTGTACGCCATCGACTGCACGATCCCGACCGGGAGCACCGCCCACAGCAGCACCGCGCACACCGCGGGCCGACGGCCGTACACGTGCTCGGCCACCGCGAAGATCCCCCAGGCCGCGGCGAGCGAGGCGAGCAGCGAGACGACGAACCCGGCGTCGGCGAAGGACAGCGGCGTCACCGCCGCGCCGAGCCGCTCCAGCCAGGGCAGCAGCGGGAAGAAGGCCAGGTTGGAGTGCACGTCGCCGTTCGGCAGACGCACCTCGTAGCCGTAACCCAGCTCGGCCACCCTGGTGTACCAGAGGGAGTCCCAGCGGGCGGTCAGCAGTGTGTACGCGCTCTTGTCGCGCGCGGCGCTCCACAGGGCCAGGGCGAGCAGACCCAGGGCGCGTACGGTCGCGTAGCCGAGAAGCGCCGGGGCGGCCCGGCGCAGGACTCCGGGGCGGCCGGGGGCGCGCGTTTCAAGATCGGTCACGGGCCCGATTATCTGCCGTGCGCGGGGGCGACCGGCCGGCCGGGGCGGGCGGCTCCCGGGGTGCGGTGGCGCATGCCACACAGGTCACGCGGGATGTGTGAGGCCCGCCACGTGCGTGATGCACGGTCTCGCGTACCCTGACGACTCACTCGCGTTCCGTTGCCCGGCCCGGAGCCCCCACGTCTCTGCGGCCGAACCGCAGGGAGTCCCCACCCCGCGCAGCCCGCCGGACGCGAGGGAACATCTGGGAGGTACGTACATGTCCGGGACGACCACGGCTGCCGCCGCGCTGCGCCGCCGGGCGGCCGGGGCCGGTGCCAACCGCTGGGTCGTCCTCGTCGTCCTCTGCGTCAGCCTGCTGCTCGTCGCCGTCGACGGCACCGTGCTGCACGTGGCGGTTCCCGCCGTCACCGAGGACCTCAGGCCCGGCGCCATCGAACTGCTCTGGATCGTCGACGTCTATCCGCTCGTCTGCGCCTCGCTGCTGATCCTGTTCGGCACGCTGGGTGACCGGGTGGGCCGCAGGCGGATCCTGCTGCTCGGCTACGCGCTCTTCGGCGTCGCCTCCGCGCTCGCGGCCCTCGCCGGCACCGCCCAGGTCCTGATCGTGGCGCGGGCGCTGCTCGGCGTCGGCGGCGCCATGATCATGCCGGCGACGCTGTCGATCCTGCGCCAGGTCTTCCCCGACCGGCGGGAGCGGGCCCTGGCCATCGGCGTCTGGAGCGCCGTGGCCGCCGTCGGCGCGGCGGTCGGGCCGCTGCTCGGCGGCTTCCTGCTCGAGCACTTCTGGTGGGGCTCGGTCTTCCTCGTCAACATCCCGCTGATGCTGGTCAGCCTGCCGGTGGGGCGGTTGCTGCTGCCCGAGTCGAAGGGCGACGGCCGCGGTCCCTGGGACGTGGTCGGCGCGCTGATGGCGGCGGCCGGTTTGTCCGGGGTCGTCCTGGGCGTGAAGCGGCTGGGCGGCGGGGAGCCGGTGGTGAGCGTGTTCACCGTGCTGCCGCTGGTGGTCGGCGCGGTCCTGCTGGCCGGGTTCGTGCGACGGCAGCGGCGGCGTACGTACCCGCTGGTGGACCTGCGGATGTTCCGGCGGCCGGCGTTCAGCACGTCGGTGGGGTGCATCGTGCTGGCGATGCTGGCGCTGGTGGGTCTGGAGCTGATCGCGGCGCAGTACCTTCAGCTGGTGCTCGGGCTGTCCCCGCTGGAGACCGGGCTGCGGCTGCTGCCGCTGACCTTCGCCGCGATGGCGGCGGGTCTGGCGGGCGCGCGGATGCTGCGCCGGTTCGGGCCGCGCCGGATGGTGTGCGCCGGGTTCTGTCTGACGGCCGTGGCGGTGGTGCTGCTGACGGCGATGGGCCGGGCCGACAACTGCGCGCTGCTGCTGTCCGGGTTCGTCCTGCTCGGCTTCGGGCTGGAGACCACGCTGTTCGGGGCGTACGAGTCGATGCTGAGCGAGGCCCCGCAGGCGCAGGCCGGCGGGGCGGCGGCGATCGGGGAGACGTCGTACCAACTGGGCGCCGGGATCGGGATCGCCCTGCTGGGCACCGTGATGAACGCGGCGTACGCGCCCGGGCTGGCGGGGGGTGTGCCCGGGGTGCCGGCGTCGGCATCGGCGGCCGCGGGGCACTCGCTGGGGGAGGCGTACGAGGTCGCCGGGCAGCTGGGCGGGCCCGCGGGGGGCGCGCTGCGGCGGGCCGCCGCGGACGCGTTCGTGCACGGGCTGCACGTGACGTTGGTGGTGAGCGCGGGGTTGTTGCTGCTGGGGGCGGTGATGGCGTTGCGGTTGCCGCGGGTGATGCAGTGCGAGGGGGTTTCCGTGCCCGCGCCCCGGGACACGGTGGAGTCGCGCGTCTCGGTGTGAGCGCACGGGGTGGGAGACCATGGTGGACGTGCGGGACGCCGCGTCGTAACGTCGGCACGCAACCGTAACTAGCAGCGCTAGTTTTCGCCGTCCCGGAGGGTGCCCCATGGCTGTGTCGTCCCCCCAGTCGCCCGCGTTCGACCCCGCAGACCCCCTCGGCCTCGACGACCTCCTGGAACCGGAGGACCTGGCGATCCGGGACACCATGCGGCGGTGGGCCGCGGACCACGTCCTGCCGCACGTCGGGGAGTGGTACGAGAGGGGCGAGCTGCCCGGCATCCGGGAGCTCGCCCGCGAACTGGGCGGCATCGGCGCGCTCGGCATGTCGCTCGAGGGCTACGGCTGCGCCGGCGCGACCGCCGTGCAGTACGGCCTGGCCTGCCTGGAGCTGGAGGCGGCCGACTCCGGCATCCGCTCCCTGGTCTCCGTGCAGGGCTCCCTCGCCATGTACGCCGTCCACCGCTTCGGCAGCGAGGAACAGAAGCGGGCGTGGCTGCCGCGCATGGCAGCCGGCGAGGTCATCGGCTGCTTCGGGCTGACCGAGCCCGACCACGGCTCCGACCCCGCCGGCATGCGCACCCACGCCAGGCGCGACGGCGCGGACTGGATCCTGAGCGGCCGCAAGATGTGGATCACCAACGGGTCGGTGGCCGGTGTCGCCGTCGTCTGGGCGCGGACCGAGGACGGTATCCGCGGCTTCGTCGTACCCACCGACAGTACCGGCTTCTCCGCGCCCGAGATCAAGCACAAGTGGTCCCTGCGGGCCAGCGTCACCAGCGAGCTCGTGCTCGACGACGTACGGTTGCCCGCCGACGCCGTGCTGCCGGAGGTGACCGGCCTGCGCGGACCGCTCAGCTGCCTCTCCCACGCCCGTTACGGCATCGTCTGGGGCGCGATGGGCGCGGCCCGCAGCTCCTTCGAGGCGGCCCTGGAGTACGCGAAGTCGCGGGAGCAGTTCGGGCGGGCCATCGGAGGGTTCCAGCTCACCCAGGCCAAGCTCGCCGACATGGCGGTCGAACTGCACAAGGGGATTCTGCTCGCCCACCACCTGGGGCGGCGCATGGACGCCGGCCGCCTGCGACCCGAGCAGGTCAGCTTCGGCAAGCTCAACAACGTACGCGAGGCCATCGGCATCTGCCGTACGGCCCGCACGATCCTCGGCGCCAACGGGATCTCCCTGGAGTATCCCGTGATGCGGCACGCGACGAACCTGGAATCGGTGCTCACCTACGAAGGCACCGTCGAGATGCACCAGCTGGTGCTGGGCAAGGCGCTCACCGGACTCGACGCCTTCCGGTGAGGCGGGGGCGGGGCCGTGGTGCGCGGCCCCGCCTCAGCTCTGGTTGAAGAAACCGTCGGAACGGTGCGCGGCGGACTCGCCGCTGATGACCTGGGTGTCGGCCGGGCTCAGCAGGAACACCCGGGTGGACACCCGCTCGATCGAACCCCGCAGACCGAAGATGAGCCCGGCCGCGAAGTCGACCACACGCTTGGCGTCGGTGGCCTCCATGGCCGTCAGGTTGATGATGACCGGGACGCCCTCCCGGAACAGCTCGCCGATGGCGCGCGCGTCCCGGAAGCTGTCCGGGGTGACCGTGCCGATGCGGCGGCCCTTCTCCTCGGCCACGTCCGTGGCCACCTTCACCCGGGGGTCCGTGACCCAGGCGTCCCCGGACTCGGGGCCCTCCGAGTAGTCGTCGTCGTAGTAGCGCTCGTCATCGTTGTCGTCGACGAGGCCGAGCCACGCACTCGCCTTGCGTACCGATCCCATGGACGCCTCCTCTCACAGCGTTCTTTCGTGCTTCCGCATCCCTATGGTCATCCATGATGCGGACGTCGCGCCAAGTGGATAGACGCCGCGCGGGGGGTTTGTGACGGTACTGGTGCACAGCGGATCCGTCGAGAGTCCTTGTGTCCCAAGGCCCGTTTCCCAAACGGGTGCTGACCGTGAGTGAAATATGATTCTTCCTGGCGTACGGGTGAGCGAGCGGGCGTACGGGTGAACTCGACAGCGATACGATGCCGCAGCTCAGCGTCGTACGAACCACGGGGGACGTAGTGTTCGGAATCGTCAGGCCGTGCAGGCACCGGCTGGGAGAGAGCCTCACGAGCCAGTGGATGGCGCATTTGTGCGGATTGTGTCTCGCACTGCGCAAGGACCACGGACAGTTCGCGCGGATCGTGACGAACTATGACGGGTTGCTCATATCGGTTTTGACGGAGGCTCAGGCCGGTGTCCGCGGCGGCAGGGGCGCCGGGCGGCGTACGGCGGGGCCGTGCCCGCTGCGCGGGATGCGCACCGCGTCCGTGGCGCACGGTGAGGGAGCGCGGCTCGCGGCCGCCGTCTCCCTGGTGCTGGCCTCGGCGAAGGTGCGCGACCACGTCGCTGACGGGGACGGGCTGCTGGCCCGCCGGCCGGTGGCCCTCGCCGCCCGCCGGGTCGCCGCGGGCTGGGACGCGGCCGGCGCCCGCAGTGGCAGTGCCGTCGGGTTCGACACCGCCGTACTGGTCGACGCCGTCGACCGGCAGACCGGCATCGAGGCGCTCGCCGGGCCCGGCACGCCCCTGCTCACCGTCACCGAGCCGACCGAGACCGCGACCGCCGCCGCGTTCGCGCACACCGCCCACCTCGCCGGACGGCCGCACAACGCCGCGCCGCTCGCCGAGGCCGGACGCCTCTTCGGCCGGCTCGCCCACCTGCTGGACGCCGTGGAGGACCGGGAGGCCGACGCCGCGGCGGGCGCCTGGAACCCGCTCACCGCCACCGGCACCCCGCTGACCGAGGCCCGGCGGCTGGCCGACGACGCCGTGCACGGGGTGCGCCTCGCGCTGCGCGAGGCGGAGTTCACCGACGGCCGGCTGGTGCACCGGCTGCTCGTGCACGAGCTGGGCAACTCCGTCGACCGCGCCTTCGGCACCGCCTCCCGCGCCCACGGCAGCCACCCGTACACCCCGCCCGGCACCACCCCGGGTGCGCCCGGCGGCCCCGGTGCGCCGATGCCTCCGGAGCCGCCCCGCCGCGACCGGCGCGGCCTGCTCGCGGGGTGCGCCGTGTGGCTGGGGCTGGCCTGTACGTGCCAGTTGTGCTGCGGCACGTACCACGACCCGTGGAGCGGGGAGCGCAAGCAAGGGCCGTGCGCCAACTGCGACTGCAGCAGCTGTGGTGACTGCTGCGAGTGCTGCGAGTGCTGCAGCAACTGCGGCGACGGGTGCTGCTGCGACGGCTGCGGGTGCGACTGCTGAGAGGCCGTCGGTCCGGTGCCGGCGCCGGTCGTCACCTTCAGGCCGCACGGCTGCCTCAGGTCCGTGACCTCGGACGGCTCGCTGTCCTCGCGGGCGGCGAAACCCTGCCCGCCGTGGATGCAGGTGACGAAGTCGATGGACTTCCGCCGCTCCTCGGTCACACCGGAGCCGGCGGCGCCGACGTCGTGCTTGCCGCTGTCCAGGGCGGGCAGGAGCGCCTCGAAGGACGCCTGTTCCGTCGTGAGGCGGATGCCGGGCGCGCCCGCGACGGTGTGCGAAGTCGACGTCCTGGCCGGTCAGCGTCCTGCCGCCGGTCGGACAGGTGGTGCCGGGCGGGGCACCGCCCACGCTGACGGCGAGGGTGGGTTCCCCGGTGCCGGGCGGCGGCAGCTTCGCGGCGGCCGCGTTCTCCGTGACGTCGGAGACGACGTCCGTGGTGGGGACCGCGTCGGAGCCGGCCGCCGCCCCCGCGACGTTCCCGGCGGGGTCGCCGGAGCCGCACGCGGTGAGCAGCAGGGCCGCCGAGACGACCAGGATGAAAGGTGTGAAGGGTCTTTTCCGGGCACGCCTGGGCGTATGCGCGGCAGTGGTCTCCTGGGAGCGGAGGGAGGCAGGGGACGGCACGAGGGGAGGGGTGCGCGTGTGAAGGCGGGGAGGAGAAGACGGGAAACCCGAAGAGCCCCGACGGTGTCAGGTGATCAGGGCAGGCAGGGGGGTCGGCTCAACAGGAACAGGACCACACTCGACCGAAGTCGATGTGGGAGCGCGTGACCAGCCACTGCTGCGGATGCATGGGCCAAGTGGAACAGGCATCCGGTTCCGCGTCAACGATCTGAGGCGCGCGGCTCACAGTCTGGACATCCTTGACAGCGGACCGAACCGTCCCCGTACCCTCGGCGGACGGCCCTGCTGAGGGGCTCGGCCGTGTGAAGGCACCACCCACCGTGTCCGGCTGACTCGATGTCACGGAGCCTTCACATGTCCTCCGACACCCTCGCCCAGCCCGTCGCCGTACCGGAGACCCCGGACAAGGCGGACCTCCCGCGGATCCTCCCGGAGCGCCGCCTCGGCCGGTGGACGGCAGCCGTCGCCGTCCTCGTCCTCCTCGGACCGGCCGTCAACTCCGTCCTGCGCGACGACGCCTTCCCGTGGGGCGTCGTCGCCGACCGCTCCACCTCCGACGCCGTGCTGCGCGGCCTGTGGCTCGCCCCCTGGCTGACCGCCGTCGTCATGGTCCTCGGCTTCGTCTTCCAGAACTTCCCTCTCTTCCCGCACCTGACCGTGCTGGAGAACATCACCGAGGCACCGGTCTCGGCGCTGAGGCCGTCGCGCCGCGAGGCCGTCGACGCGGCACGCCGGCTGCCGGAGCGGGCCGGGCTCGCGGACAAGGACCTGGCCCGCCGGGGCACCATCATGATCGTTCGTCACCCACGAGATCGGGTTCGCCCGCGAGGCCGCCGGCACCGTGGTGTTCAGGGACGACGGGCGCATCGTCGAGCAGGGCCCGCCCGGTGACGTGCTGGAGCGCCCGCACGAGCGCACCCGGGCCTTCCTCTCCGAAGTCCTCTGAAACCGCGGCTTCGTTCCCGCACCAGAAAGGGATGACCCCCCATGACCTCCTCCCACGGCAGGGGGCGGCTGCACCTGGCCGCCGCCCTGGACCTGCGGTCGGCGTACGACGCCGATCCCTACGTGGCCGCCGCGCGGCTCGCCGAACGCGGCGCGCTCGACTTCGTGACCCTGGGCGACGGGTTCGCCCGCCCCGGTCCCGACGCGCTCGCCGTCCTGTCCCGGGTCGCCCCTGCCACGCACCGCGTCGGCCTGGTCCCCACCGTCACCGTCACCCACACCGAGCCCTTCCACGTCCAGGCCGCCGTGGCGACCCTCGACTGGGTCAGCCGCGGCCGGGCCGGCTGGCGGATCGAGGTGTCCACCACCGAGGGCGAGGCCCGTCTCTTCGGCCGTCGGCACGCCGCACCCGCCGAAGCGCTCTGGCAGGAGGCCGGCGAGGTCGCCGATGTCGCGGCACGCCTGTGGGACAGCTGGGAGGACGACGCCGAGACCCGGGACGTGGCCACCGGTCGCTTCGTCGACCGGGACAAGCTGCACCACGTCGACTTCACCGGCTCCGCCTTCTCGGTCAGGGGCCCCTCGATCGTGCCGCGCCCCCCGCAGGGCCACCCCGTGCGGGTGGTCGACGCCACCGGGGAGCCCGCCCGCGCGGTCGCCGCCCGGTACGCCGACGTGGCGCTCGTCCGCACCGCGCACCCCGCCGAGGCCGCCGCCGCGCGGGCCGAACTGCGGGCGTCCGCGGCGGCGCACGGCCGGGACCCGGACGACCTGCGGGTCCTCGCCGCCCTGGACGTCGACCTCGCGGACGGCGAGTACGCGGCCGACCCCGGCCACGGCGGGGGCGGGCCCCGGACCACGCCACGGGGTCCGCTGTACCGCGGCGGCCCGGTCGACCTGGCGGAACTGATCGCCGCCTGGCACCGGGACGGCACCGTCGACGGCTTCCACCTCACGCCGGCCCAGCCGGGCCGCGACCTGGAACGGCTCGTCAACGGCACCGTGCCCCTGCTCCAGCACCGGGGCCTGTTCCGCACCTTCTACCCGGGCAGCACGCTCCGGGACCACCTGGGCCTGACCCGGCCCGCCAACCAGTACGCCGTCGCAGGGGGGACCTCATGACCGTACGCGGGAAAACGACCGTACGCGGGAACACCGCCGGACGCCGGGGCATGCACCTCGCCGCGCACTTCCCCGGCGTGAACAACACCACCGTCCGGGCCGATCCGCGCTCGGGCTCGCAGATCGAGTTCGCCTCCTTCGAGCACCTCGCCCGTACCGCCGAGCGCGGCCTGTTCGACTTCTTCCTCCTCGCCGAAGGGCTGTGGTTGCGCGAGCACAAGGGACGCATCCACGACCGGGACGTGGTCGGCCGCCCGGAGTCCCTGACCGTCCTGAACGCGCTCGCCGCCGTCACCGAGCACCTGGGGCTGGCCGCCACGGTCAACACCACCTTCAACGAGCCCTACGAACTCGCCCGGAGGCTCGCCACCCTGGACCACCTCAGTGGCGGCCGGGCGGCCTGGAACGTGGTCACCTCCTCCGACGCCTTCACCGGCGAGAACTTCCGGCGCGGCGGTTTCCTGGACCACTTTGAGAGGTACACCCGCGCCGCCGAGTTCGTGGCCACCGCCCGGGAGCTGTGGGACTCCTGGACCCCGGACGGCACACCCCGCCCCTTCGCCCACCACGGGAGGCACTTCGACATCGCGGGTGAGTTCACCGTGCCGCGCTCCCCGCAGGGACACCCCGTGGTGATCCAGGCGGGCGACTCCGACGAGGGCCGGGAGTTCGCCGCCTCCTGCGCCGACGTGATCTTCACGCGGCACGGCACCCTGGAGGCGGGCCGCGCCTTCTACGCCGACGTCAAACGGCGCCTGGCGAAGTACGGCCGGAGCCCGGACGACCTCAAGATCATGCCGGGCGTCACCGTCGTCCTCGGGGACACCGCCGCCGAGGCACGGGAACGGGCGGAGGAGATCCGGTGGCAGCAGGTCTCCCCGCGGACCGCGCTGCTGACGCCGGAGCAGGTCCGGGGCGTCGACCTGTCCGCGTACGACCCCGACGGGCCGCTGCCCGACATCGAACCGGTGGCCGGCCCGCGGCTCGGCCAGGGGCGGGTCCGGTACGGCGACAGCGTCGCGGTCGCCGAGAAGCGGGGGCTGTCCATCCGCCAGACCGTGATCGAGACGACCGCCCGGCCGTCCTTCGTCGGCACTCCCGAGGAGGTCGCCGCCGGACTGGAGGCGTTCGTGGCCGAGGACGCCGCCGACGGCTTCATCCTCGTACCCCATCTGACCCCGGGCGGGCTGGACGAGTTCGTGGACCGGGTGGTCCCCTTGCTGCAGGAACGGGGTGTGTTCCGTACCGCGTACGAGGGCGCCACCCTGCGGTCCCACCTCGGTCTGGCGGACCCGGTGGGGAAGGGGTGATCTCCATGACGACGGACGCGACGGACGCGACGGACGCCTCGGACGCCTCGGACGCGTGGAGGCGGTGGCGCGAGCACCGCGCCGCGACGGTGTCGGCGCCCTACGGGCCGCTCGCGCTGACCGGAACCCACTGGCTGGAGGACTGTCCGGACGGACGACTTCCGGGCATCCCCGGGACCTGGACGCCGGACGGCGACGGGGTGCTGCTGACGGCCACCGGCGCGGACGCGCGCACCGTGGACGGGCGGTCCCTCGACGGTGACGTGCGGCTCACGGCCGACCGGGGCCCGGCGAGCGCGGCCCGGGTGGCCCACGGCGAGCGGCGCCTGGTGGTCCTGGTCCGCGAGGGCCTGTGGGGCGTGCGCGACTTCGACCCGGCCGCGCGGACGCGGCGCGTGTTCCGGGGCATCGCGGCCACGCCGTACGATCCCCGCTGGTCGGCACCGGGGCACTTCACGCCGTACGCCACCGGGCGGCGCAGCGTGCGGGTGCCGAGCGCGGACGGCAGGGAGCGCGGGCTCGGCCTCGGCGGTGAGCTGGCCTTCGAACTGGCCGGGCGGGAGCACACGCTCCAGGTGAGCGTCGAGGGGGACGGCTCGCTGTGGGCCGTCTTCGCCGACGCCACCAGCGGGAGCACCAGTCACCGCTTCCGTTTCCTGCGCCCGGCCGCGCCGGACGCCGAGGGGTGTACGGCGGTCGACTTCAACCGCGCGCTGCTGCCGCCGTGCGCGTTCGCCGACCACTTCGTCTGTCCCTTCCCGCCGCCGGGGAACACGCTGGAGGTCCGGATCGAGGCGGGGGAGCGCGCAGCGCGCTGAGATCCGGCGGGGGCGGCAGAAGCCCTTCAAAGTCCCGTTCAAAGGCCTGTTCAAGGCCTGCTCACAGGCCCTTTCACGGCCGCCCCGAAGGCCGGCGGCCGAAAGGCACTCTTGCGCCGACCGGCCGTTCGGCCGAATACTCCAACCTCAGCGCTTGTCAGGGGCACGACCTTTCCGGAACCCGGAGGTCCGTCCCTGGCTGCGCCTCACGGGCCCCAACCCCACGAGAGGGCCCCCTACTTCCTTTGTGGAGGAACGAGAAGTGAGGATCAAGCGCACCACCCCCCGCAGCGGCATCACGAGACGGACCCGGCTGATCGCCGTTTCCGCCGGCCTCGTGGCCGCAGCCGCGATCGCGATCCCCAGCGCGAACGCGTCCGAGACCCCCGCCACCTTCAGCGCCGCCGAACTCAGCAGCGCCAGCGGCGCGGTGCTGAAGGCCGACGTCCCGGGCACCGCCTGGGCCGTCGACAACAAGACCGGCCGGGTACTCCTCACGGTCGACAGCACGGTCTCCCAGGCCGAGATCGCGAAGATCAAGGAGCAGGCCGGTGACAAGGCCGGCGCGCTCACGGTCAAGCGCACCCCCGGCACGTTCAACAAGCTCATCCAGGGCGGTGACGCCATCTACGCGAGCAGCTGGCGCTGCTCCCTCGGCTTCAACGTCCAGAACAGCAGCGGTCAGCAGTTCTTCCTGACCGCCGGCCACTGCACGGACGGCGCGGGTTCCTGGTACTCCAACTCCGGCCGCACCACGGTCATCGGCTCGACGACCGGCTCCAGCTTCCCGGGCAACGACTACGGCATCGTCCGGTACTCGGGCTCCGTCAGCCGGCCCGGCACCGCGAACGGCGTGGACATCACCCGCGCGGCCACCCCGAGCGTGGGCACCACCGTCATCCGCGACGGCTCCACGACCGGCACCCACAGCGGCCGGGTCACCGCCCTGAACGCCACCGTCAACTACGGCGGCGGCGACATAGTCTCCGGGCTGATACAGACCACGGTCTGCGCCGAGCCCGGTGACTCCGGCGGCCCGCTCTACGGGAGCAACGGCACCGCGTACGGTCTGACCTCCGGCGGCAGCGGCAACTGCTCCTCCGGCGGGACGACGTTCTTCCAGCCGGTCACGGAGGCCCTGAGCGCCTACGGCGTCAGCGTCTACTAGACCGTCCACCGGAGCGCAGCCGGCAGCGCACCGCGAGCCCCCGTACACCGACAGGTGTGCGGGGGCTCTCCCCTGCCCGGCGTCGGCGCGCCTCTCACCGGTGCGCCCCTCACCGGTGCGCCCCTCGCCGGCGTGCTCGGTCCGGTGACGCCATCGCGTGTAGACGCACATCTGAGGCCCGGAACGCAAGAGGTGAATTTCGGACAGGGATGGTTCCGGTCGGCCGGCCTCCGGTTGCTTGCTCGTAACGTTTGCTGGATCGTCCGCCGCGCGAATCCCGCTGGAAGCGGCATGAAGGGTGAAGGCCGTGTGACCGTGCTGGAGTTGTCGTGCGCACGTCCTGAAGTCGACCTTGTGTGCTCCCTGTGGAATCGGAAGAGTGAGCGCTCGTCAACCAGCCTTCCGGCCCGTGAGGACCCCACGACCTCGCGGGCCGACCCCCCACAGGAGGACGTGAGTTGAAGCACCGACGCATACCCAGGCGGCGGACCGCCGTGGTAGGTGCGGGAATCACCGCGCTGATCGCCGCGGGAGTCACCTTCCAGAGTGCGAACGCCAGCGAGGCCCCGAAGGCCACCGCGCCCGAGACCCTGTCGGTCACGGCGGCCGGAAAGCTCGCCTCCACGCTGCTCGGTGACCTCGGCACCGACGCGGCGGGCACGTACTACGACGCGCAGACCAAGAGCCTCGTGGTCAACGTGCTCGACGACGCCGCCGCGCGGACCGTCGAGGAGGCCGGCGCCAAGGCCAGAATCGTCGAGAACTCGCTCGCCGAGCTGAAGAGCGCGCGCACCACCCTCGCCGAGGACGCGGCCGTCCCGGGCACCTCCTGGGCGACCGACCCGACCGCCAACAAGGTCGTCGTCACCGCCGACCGCACGGTCTCCGGGGCCGAGTGGGCCAAGCTGACCAAGGTGGTCGACGGGCTCGGCGCCAAGGCCGAGCTCAAGCGGACCAAGGGCGAGTACAAGCCCTTCGTCGCGGGCGGCGACGCCATCACTGGAGGCGGGGGGCGCTGCTCCCTCGGCTTCAACGTGACCAAGGGCGGCGAGCCGTACTTCATCACGGCCGGCCACTGCACCGAGTCCATCTCGACCTGGTCCGACTCCTCCGGGAACGTGATCGGCGAGAACGAGGCGTCCAGCTTCCCGGACGACGACTACGGCCTGGTCAAGTACACCGCCGACGTGGACCACCCCAGCGAGGTGAACCTCTACGACGGCTCCTCCCAGGCCATCTCGGGCGCCGCCGAGGCCACCGTCGGCATGGAGGTGACCCGCAGCGGCTCCACCACCCAGGTGCACTCCGGCACGGTCACCGGCCTGGACGCCACCGTGAACTACGGCAACGGCGACATCGTCAACGGCCTGATCCAGACCGACGTCTGCGCCGAGCCCGGCGACAGCGGCGGCTCGCTCTTCTCGGGCGACAAGGCCATCGGCCTCACCTCCGGCGGCAGCGGTGACTGCACCTCGGGCGGCGAGACCTTCTTCCAGCCGGTGACGGAGGCCCTGTCGGCCACCGGTACGCAGATCGGCTGACCGCACACCGCGCACAGCAGCACGCAGAAGTCCCGTCCCGCGCGCGAGGGGCGGGACTTCCGCGTGCGTGACTTCCGCGTGCGTACGGCGTGAGGGGCGGGGCTGCCGCGTACGTGCGGCGTGAGGGGCGGGGCTGCCGCGTGCGTACGGCGTGAGGGGCGGGGCTGCCGCGTACGTGCGGCCGGTCAGCCCACCTGCGTGGGCAGCTCCGCCTCCTGCCGCCTGCGGCGCAGCGCGGCCATCACGAGCGTGACCACCGTCCCCCCGACCGCCCAGGCCCACAGCACCAGCAGGGACCCGGTCATGGCGTTCCCCTTGAAGTAGGCGACCGACCGGGCCCCCCAGGTGCCCGCGCCCGGCGGCAGCGCCGGGCCGATCGCCTTCCAGAACGGTGGCAGCATCGGCAGCGGGAAGGCGCCGCCCGCGCTCGGGTTGCCCGCGATGACCACGAGCAGGATGGCCAGCCCGATGCCGACGATCCCGAAGAGGCCCTGGAGGGCGAGGGTGGCGGCGCCCACCGCGAAGGTGATCAGTGCGCCGAGCCCCCACAGGTCCACCACGCTGCCGGGCAGCGCACCGAGGATCGGCCCGGTGATCACCGCGCCGCCCAGCCCGCCGACGATCGCGACCAGCGCCATCGAGATCAGCCGGATCGCCGCGCGGCGCGGGTTGGCGGGCCGGGCACCGGTGCTGATCGCCAGGATCGAGGCGCACAGGTAGCCGCCGACACACCAGCCCACGACCAGGTAGAAGGACGACAGCCCGTTGAAGTCCCGGGCGGAGGCCGGTGCGACGTCGACGATCCGCAGCGCGCGGCCCTCGGCCCCCTCGGCGCGGGTGACGATGCTCTTCAGGGCGGTGGCGAGGGCGGTGCCGCCGCCGGTGGTCGTCAGCAGGGTGTCGGTGCGGCCGGCGGGCGCCACGACCAGGGCGCCGTCGATCTCCCGGTCCATGATCTGCTTCCGGGCGCTCGCCTCGTCGGCCACCGCGCGCGGATCCAGCGGTGAGCCGGGCAGCCGCTCCAGTTCGCCCACCGTCTGCCCGGCGGCCGCCCCGGGCGCGACGACCCCGAACGGCACGTCCTTCGCTCTCGGGTCGTGCAGTGCCCCCACGTAGGAGGCGATGAACAGCAGCTGGAGCGCGATCACGCCGATCACGAGCACGGTGGCCCGTGGGGTGACGGCGTCCTTGACCTCGTCGAGGAAGGAGCCACTTCGCGCGCCGGTGTCCGTGGTGTGCGACATGTCCACCACGGTCCGGGAGGGCGGACGTTTGTGCAGGTGGGACGGGGCCGAACGGATGTCGCACACACATTCGAGAATTGGTCTATGGTGGGGGTGAGGTGGCTGGGAACAGACGTTCGATAAGGGCGTCGGTTCATGAGATCGGGAGGTGTGTGTGCCGGGTTTCACGCATCTGCACACCGTCTCCGGGTTCTCCGCCCGATACGGCGCCTCCCATCCCGAGCGGCTGGCCGAGCGCGCCGCCGAGCGGGGCATGGACGCCCTCGCCCTCACCGACCGCGACACCCTCGCGGGCACGGTCCGCTTCGCCAAGGCCTGCGCGAGCGCGGGCGTCCGCCCGCTGTTCGGCGCGGAACTGGCGGTGGCGGCGGCACCCGGGTCCGGAGGCGACCGGCGTACGGAGACCTCCGTACGCCGGGACCGGCGCCGCAGCCCCGTGCGCGGTGGTGCCTTCGTCGACGAGTCGGCCCCGCGGGTGACCTTCCTCGCCCGGGACGGCGCCCGCGGCTGGGCCGGCCTGTGCCGGCTGGTGTCCGCCGCCCACACCGCGCCCGGCACCCCGCTGCTGCCCTGGGCCGCCGACCACGCCGACGGCCTGACCGTCCTGCTCGGCCCCGAGTCCGACGTCGGCCGGGCCCTCGCCGCCGGCCGCCCCGACCGCGCGGCGAGGCTCCTCATCCCCTGGCGGGAGGGCTACGGCGACGCCCTGCGCCTGGAGGCCGTCTGGCACGGTCGCGAGGGCACCGGCCCCGGTTCCCTGCGCCTGGCCGCCCGCACCGTCGGCTTCGCCGCCGAGCAGGGCGTCCGGCCCGTGCTCGCCAACGCCGTCCGCTACGCCGACCCCGGCCAGGGCCCGGTCGCCGACGTCCTGGACGCCGCCCGCCGCCTGGTCCCGGTCGGCGCCGGCAAGGAGCTGGACTCCGGCGAGGCCTGGCTCAAGGACGCGGACGCCATGCGGCACGCCGCCGAGCGGATCGTCGAGGCCGCCGGCTTCCGGCGCGAGGCGGCCCACCGCCTGCTGGAGCAGACGCAGGCGACGGCCGCCGAGTGCCTGGTCGACCCCGAGGACGACCTCGGCATGGGCGCCGTCCACTTCCCCGAACCGCACCTGGTCGGCGCCGGCCGCCGCACCGCCCAGCGGGCGCTCGCCTCCCGGGCGGCGGCGGGCATGGTGCTGCGCGGCTACGACCGGCGCCGCGCGTACTGGGAGCGGATGCACCACGAGCTGGACATCATCGCCCACCACGGCTTCGCCTCCTACTTCCTCACCGTCGCCCAGGTCGTGGACGACGTGCGCGCCATGGGCATCCGGGTCGCCGCGCGCGGCTCCGGCGCGGGCTCCCTCGTCAACCACCTCCTCGGCATCGCGCACGCCGACCCGGTCGAGCACGGGCTGCTGATGGAGCGCTTCCTGTCCAAGGAGCGGGTGGTGCTGCCCGACATCGACATCGACGTGGAGTCCGCGCGCCGCCTGGAGGTCTACCGCGCGATCATCGGCCGCTTCGGCACCGAGCGGGTCGCCACGGTCGCGATGCCGGAGACGTACCGCGTGCGCCACGCCATCCGCGACGTCGGCGCCGCCCTGTCCATGGACCCGGCCGAGATCGACCGCGTCGCCAAGTCCTTCCCGCACATCCACGCCCGCGACGCCCGCGCGGCCCTGGAGGAGCTGCCCGAGCTGAGGGAACTGGCGGGCCGGAAGGAGAGGTACGGCAGGCTCTGGGAGCTGGTCGAGGCACTGGACGCCCTTCCGCGCGGCGTCGCCATGCACCCCTGCGGAGTGCTCCTGTCGGACGCCTCCCTGCTCTCCCGTACGCCGGTCGTGCCGACCAGCGGGGAGGGCCTGCCCATGGCGCAGTTCGACAAGGACGACGTGGAGGACCTGGGGCTGCTCAAGCTGGACGTGCTCGGCGTGCGGGTGCAGTCGGCGATGGCGCACGCGGTCGCCGAGGTGAAGCGGGCGACGGGCGCCGGGATCGACCTGGACGCGGTGCCGGAGGGCGACCCGGCGACGTACCGGCTCATCCGCTCCGCCGAGACGCTGGGGTGCTTCCAGATCGAGTCGCCGGGCCAGCGGGACCTGGTCGGACGCCTCCAGCCGGCCACCTTCCACGACCTCGTCGTCGACATCTCGCTCTTCCGGCCCGGTCCGGTCGCCGCCGACATGGTGCGGCCGTTCATCGAGGCCCGGCACGGTCGGGCACCGGTGCGCTACCCGCACGAGGACCTGTCGGAGCCGCTGGCCGGCACGTACGGGGTCGTCGTCTTCCACGAGCAGGTCATCGACATCGTGGCCGTCATGACCGGCTGCGGGCGCGGTGAGGCGGACCGGGTGCGGCGCGGGCTGTCCGACCCGGAGTCGCAGGGGCGGATCAAGGTGTGGTTCGCGCAGCACGCGACGGCGAACGGCTATGACGCGGAAACGATTCAGCGGACCTGGGAGATCGTCGAGGCCTTCGGCAGTTACGGCTTCTGCAAGGCGCACGCGGTCGCCTTCGCGGTCCCGACGTACCAGTCGGCGTGGCTGAAGGCCCATCACCCGGCCGCCTTCTACGCCGGGTTGCTCACCCACGACCCCGGCATGTACCCGAAGCGGTTGCTGCTGGCGGACGCGCGGCGGCGCGGGGTGCCGATCCTGCCGTTGGACGTGAACAAGTCGGGGGTCGCCCATCGGATCGAACTGGTGTCCGAGAAGCGGAAGGCCTCCGTGTGGGGCCTGCGCCTCGCCCTCTCGGACGTGCACGGCATCAGCGAGGCCGAGGCGGAACGGATCGCCGAGGGCCAGCCGTACGCCTCCCTGCTCGACTTCTGGGAGCGGGCGCGCCCCAGCAGGCCCCTGGCCGGACGGCTCGCCCAGGTCGGCGCGCTGGACGCGTTCGGCGCCAACCGCCGCGACCTGCAACTGCACCTGGCCGAGCTGCACCGCGGCGCCCGGGCCGGACGCGGCGACCAGCTCCCCCTGTCCGGCGGACGCAGGACCGCCTCCGCCGGACTGCCCGACCTCACCTCGGCGGAGAAGCTCAGCGCCGAACTGGGCGTGCTGTCCATGGACGCCTCGCGCAACCTCATGGACGACCACCGCACCTTCCTGAACGAGCTGGGCGTCCTGTCGGCCAAGCGGCTGCGCGAGGCCCGGCACGGGGAGACGGTGCTGGTCGCGGGAGCCAAGGCGGCCACCCAGACGCCGCCGGTCCGCTCCGGCCGCCGGGTCATCTTCTCCACCCTGGACGACGGCACCGGCCTGGTCGACCTCGCCTTCTTCGACGACTCCCACGACGCCTGCGCCCACACCGTCTTCCACTCCTGGCTGCTGCTGGTGCGCGGGGTGGTGCAGCGGCGCAGCCCGCGCAGCCTCAGCGTGGTGGGCTCCGCCGCCTGGAACCTCGCCGACCTGCTGGAGGTGCGCCGGGAGGAGGGGCTGGAGGGCGTCGCGGCCCGGCTGACCCGGGGCCCGGTGGAGGACGGGGCGGAGCCGGGGGAGCGAAGCGGGACGAAGGACGGGGGAGAAGCGGAGGGCCGGAAGATCCGCATGGCCACGGGGTACGAGATGCACCCCTGGGCCGATCTGCGCCCCGCGGGCGAAGGGCCCGCGGTGGGAAGGAAGTTGTGGCACCAGAGTCCGGGGAGTGCGGGATGACCATTCTCTGCGTACGTTTCCAGCTGCCGCCGATGTACGAGGCGGCCCTGCCGCGGCTGCTCGGGCTGCTGGAGGAGTTCACACCGGTCGTCGAGGCGCTGCCGCCGGACGGGGCGCTGGCCGATCTGCGCGGCGCCGAGCGATACTTCGGGCGGGACGCCGTGGAACTGGCCTCGGTCATCCGGGTCCGCGCCCTCGCGCTGTACGGCGTCGACTGCGTGATCGGCGCCGGGCCGGGCCCGATGACGGCCCGCATGGCGCTGCGGGACGCCCGGCCGGGACTGACCCGCGCGGTACCCGAGGGCGAGGTGCGGGACTTCCTCGCCGGCAGGCCCGTCGCCGCGCTGCCCGGCGTCGGCACCGCGACCGCCCGCACCCTGTGCGAGTACGGCCTCGACACCCTCGGCAGGGTCGCCGCCGCGCCCCTGTCCACGCTCCAGCGTCTGGTCGGTGCCAAGGCCGGCCGCGAGCTGCACGAGAGGGCGAACGGCATCGACCGCGGCCGGGTCGTCCCCAACGGCGTCTCCCGTTCCCTGGCCACCGAACGCCCCTTCACCCGCGACGAACTGGACCCCGACCGGCACCGTCGCGCCCTGCTCTCGGCCGCCGGGGAACTGGGCGCCCGGCTGCGCGCCGTGGACAAGGTGTGCCGGACGCTGACCCTCACCGTGCGCTACGCCGACCGCTCCGCCACCACCCGCAGTCGCGCCCTGGGGGAGCCCACGGCGCACTCCGCGGCGCTGACGAGGACCGCGTACGGCATGTACGAGGCGCTCGGCCTGCAGCGCGCCCGGGTCCGTTCGCTGTCCCTGCGCGCCGAGGGACTCGCCCCCGCCGAGCAGGCCTCCCACCAGCTCACCTTCGACCCCGTGGACGAGAAGGTCCGCCGGATCGAGGAGGTCGCGGACCGCGCGCGGGCGAAGTTCGGACCACGGGCGGTGATGCCGGGGAGCCTGGCGGCCTAGCCGGGTCTGCCGTTCGGATCGTCTAGTTGGCCCACGGGGGAGAGATCAGGGTGCCGTCGGCGAGTTCGGCCTCCAGGCCGACGGAGGTGGTGACCCAGGAGACGGCGGTCCGGTCGGTGGGGTTCTCGACGGCGAGGGTCGCCCCCGGGTTGATGATCACGGTGTCGCCCGCGGTGACGCGCTCGGTGCGGCCGTCGAGGGTGATGAGCAGCTCGCCGGTGAGCAGATGGAGGATCTCCTCCCGGTTGACGGTGTGGGCGGGGGCCTTCGTCCCCGCGGGGATCTCGCCCCGCCAGGCGCACAGCTCCTTGCTGCCGGTGCGGGGAGTGGCGTACGAGACGAAGCGGGCGCCGTGGATCTCGTGGACGACTGCTTCGGACGAGCGGACGACGGGCATGACGGCCTCCTGCCGGTACAGGGCTGATGGTCAAGCTGCTTGACTTTTCTGTCGGTCTCCATGGTCAAGCTGCTTGACCATTGCGTCAAGGGTGTTTCAATGCCCCCGTGCAGAACTCCGACGCCATGGCCCTGTCCGCCGCCCTGCTCGCCGCCGCCGGCGGGCTCACGCAGCGCATCCACGAGGGTGTCGTAGCCCGCGGCTTCGAAGGGCTGCGGCCCGCGCACGGATTCGCGTTCGCCCGGCTCGCCCCGGACGGTGCGACGGTCACCGACCTCGCCGCGCACCTCGGGATGACCAAACAGGCCGCGAGTCAGCTCGTCGACGAACTGGTGCGCAAGGGGTACGCCGAACGCCGGCCGCACCCCGCCGACGCGCGTGCCCGGCTGGTCGTGCTGACCGAGTCGGGATGGGCCTGCACGCGGGCCGCGCAGGAGGCGGCGGGGGAGGCGGTGCGCGCGTGGGTGGACGTGCTCGGCGAGGGCGAGGTCCGCGCGCTGCGCGACCGCTTGCTGCGCGTCGCGCCGGGGGGACCGGTCCGGCCCGCCTGGTGACCCGTGACGCCCGCGGCCGGTCGCCCGCGGCCCGCCCGGCGCCGGTTATCACTGGAAGTTTTTACTGACGCGTAACTTCACATGTGCACTACTCGTCCGTAACTTGACGGGTGAACAGCATCCTCGTGATCCGGATCACAGGGCGTCCTGCCATCGCAACTCCCTTGAGCCGCAAGGAGATCACCCGATGCTGCCCTGGAAACGCGTGCTCAGACCGCTGACCGCGCTGCTGCTGACCACCGCGGTCGTCCTGGTCCCGGCCACCACCACCGCCCACGCCGCCGACGCGCGGCCCAGTGCCGGCTGGAACGACTACTCCTGCAAGCCCTCCGCCGCCCACCCCCGGCCCGTCGTCCTGGTCCACGGCACCTTCGGCAACTCCGTCGACAACTGGCTGGGCCTCGCGCCCTATCTGAAGAACCGCGGCTACTGCGTCTTCTCCCTCGACTACGGGCAACTGCCCGGCGTCCCCTTCTTCCACGGTCTCGGCCCGGTCGACAAGTCGGCGGGGCAGCTCGCCGCCTACGTCGACAAGGTGCTCACCGCGACCGGCGCCGCCGAGACCGACATCGTCGGCCACTCGCAGGGCGGCATGATGCCCCGCTACTACCTCAAGTTCCTCGGCGGAGCCGACGAGGTGAACGCCCTCGTCGGGATCGCGCCCAGCAACCACGGCACCACCCTGTCCGGCCTCACCAACCTGCTGCCGTACTTCCCGGGGGTGGAGGACCTGCTCACCGAGGAGACCCCCGCCCTCACCGACCAGGTGGTCGGCTCGGACGTCCTCACCAAGCTCAACGAGGGCGGCGACACCGTGCCCGGTGTCCGCTACACCGTCCTCGCCACCCGGTACGACGAGGTGGTCACGCCGTACCGGAGCCAGTACCTGAGTGGGCCCGGCGTGCGCAACGTCCTGTTGCAGGACCTCTGCCCCCTCGACGTGTCGGAGCACCTGGCGATCGGGCTGTTCGACCGGATCGCCTTCCACGAGGTGGCCAACGCGCTGGACCCGGCGCGTGCCACCCCCACCACCTGCGCCTCGGTCCTCGGCTGACCCGGGACCCGGGCCGGGCGCCCGGCACGGGACGAGGGCCCGTCCGGCCTGAGCCGCCGGCCGGGCCCTCGTCTCCCGGTCCCGGGTCAGCGACCGTGCCGGCCACCGTTCAGCGTCCGCCGGCGGGCCGACGCGAACAGTGCCGCCGCGCCCAGTGCCAGCGCGGCGGCACCGCCGACGGCGACGTAGGGCGTGTTGCTGTCGCCGCCGGTCTCGGCGAGGCTCTCGGGGGCCCCGCCGGCGGCCTCGACCTGGTTCGGCTCACCGTCGGCAGCCTCGGCCGGGGCCGCCGGGGCGGCCGGGTCCGTGGTCGTCTCGGCGTCCTGGTCGCCGTGGCCGTGGTGCTCGATCGTCGACTTGTCGGCCGCCGCCGCGATCTGCTTCTCGGACGGGGCGGAGGCCGAGGGGGCCGGGGCGGCGCCGCCGAACGTCTCGCTCTTCGTGCCGCTGTCGCCGCCGAAGGACACGTCCGAGCAGGAGTAGAAGGCCTCCGGACTGTCCGAGCGCTGCCAGACCGCGTACAGCACGTGCTTGCCCGAGCGCTTGGGCAGCTTTCCGGAGAAGGTGTAGAAACCGCCCGAGGCGACCGGGTCGGTGACCGTCGCCACCGGGGCGGACAGGTCCAGGTCACCCCAGCCCAGCGGCCCCGCCGCGTCGAAGCCGGGCTTGGTGATGTACACCTTGAAGCTCCCCTTGTGCGGGGCCGTCACGCGGTACTTGAAGGTGTACGAACCGCTGCTCACGCGGGTCGTGGGCCAGTCGGCACGCGTCAGGTCCAGGCCCTTGAACTGCGGGTCGTTCGCGCTGCACAGCTTGCCGTCCGGGATCAGCTTCTGGTGCTGCCCGGCGGCGTTGCCGATGCGGATGCCGTTCCAGTCGTAGAGCGCCTGCGTGCCGCCGGCCGCGACCGCCGCCTTGCACGCCTTGGACTTCGGGCTCTCGGGGCCCTCGGCGTAACACTGGGACACCCGGCTGACCGGGTCGCCCATCGAACCGTGCGCGGCGGCGGGCGGTGCGGCCAGCAGGGTCAGGGCGAGCGGGGCGAGGCCTGCGGCGGCGACGGCGGCGACCTTGCGGGACGCGGACAGTGCGGGCATGGGGAACTCCTCGAAACGGTCACTGGGAACGTGGTGCGGAACCCGTGGGGTGATCAGCAAGCTAGCCCCAGAAAACCGTGGAATCGCCCGTGGAAGGCGGGTGACGGAGATCCTTATGGTCGCGTTAAGGGAGTGCTCAGACTGCCCTGAGGTAACTACTGTCCGGGGTATGACGAACGAGGGGATCAGGCCGGCTACCGCCGCCGACGTACCCGCGGTCCGCGCCGTCACGAACGCCGCGTACCGCCCCTACATCGAGCGCATCGGGGTGGTGCCGCAACCCATGGAGGCGGACCACGCGGCGGACGTGGCCGCGGGCCGGGTCTTCGTCCTGGGCGACCCCGTCGTGGGCCTCGTGGTCCTGGAGGTGTCCGCGGACCACCTCCTGCTCGACAGCATCGCCGTCCACCCCGACGCGCACGGGACGGGCGTGGGGCGGCGGCTGCTGCACTTCGTGGACGCACACGCGCGTGCGCTGGGCCTGCCCGAGGTCAGGCTCTACACGAACGCGAAGATGTGGGAGAACCAGAAGATCTACCCGAAGTACGGGTACGACGTCGTGGAACGCAGGGTGGACGGGCCCTACGACCGCGTCCACTACCGCAAGCGGCTGCTCGGAGGCGTCTCGTCCGTCTCGCGCTGACCGCCCGGTCAGCTGTCCGGCCACCATGTGCGCGCGATGTCCTTGCGGACCTCCGGGCGGCCCGAGGGGCGCTCGTCCGCTTCCTCGCGGACTCGGCGGGCGTCGGTCTTCTTCAGGGGCTTGTGCACGGTCAGACGGCGCATGGCTGCCTCCTTACGGATCCACCGGGTTCCGCGTTCTCACGGAGGTAGACCCCTTCCCCAAGAGTCACTCATCGATGCGTGCCTGTCAGTGGCGGTTGTCACGCGCCCGCGCCACGCCCCCGTTGCCAGTGGTGGGTGACACCCTGGGCGCATGGGCGCATGGGCGCATGGGCGCATGGGCGCATGGGCGACCGCGGCGGGTACCGACCGGGACACGAGGGCCGCCACCTTCGACGACGAGCCGGACCACGGCCTGTCCTGAACCCGGCCTATGCCAGCAGGTCCCCGAAGTCGTCCCCGCGGGCCAGCCGTTCCAGCTCGTCCAGTGCGGCCACGGCGGCGGCAGCGGCCTCCGGGTCCCGCTCGGTCAGCCCGCTCTCGGCGAACTCGTCCTCGTCCAGGCGCCGTACGTCCGTGCCGTCGGCGGAGCGCCACAGGTCCAGATCGAGGTCCTCGACGACCAGTTCGCTGCCGGTGAGCACGGCGGGGCGGGTGATGTCGCAGTACCAGCCCTTCAACGCCCCGGCCGCCGTCCTGACCTCCTTCACGGAGTACCACCGGTCGCGCCAGTAGTACTCCGTGAAGACGTCGCCGGCCTCGAAGCGGACGAAGCCGAAGTTGCGGACCCCGTCGCCGGCCCAGGGGGCGCGGACCGCGACACGCGTCCCGTCGTCGTGCAGCAGCACGCTCGCGTACCGGATCTTCGTACGGCCCGCCTTGACCAGGACGACGTCCACTCCGGCCTGTCCCTCAGCCGAGTTCGTGGACATGGCGCACCTCCGTCGCGCAGACCTCGTACCCGAGCCACCTGTTGATGGCGAGCATCGGCCCGTTGCCGGTGTCGTTGCCCGTGAGCGCCTCCGTGCGACCGGCGGCGCGGGCACGGTACAGGGAGTCGGTCTTGACGAGCTTGGCCAGGCCCCGGCCGCGGTGGGAGCGGACGGTGCCGGTCATGGCCGTGGCGTACCGGGTGCCCCCGTCGGTGTAGGCGACGCTGAAGGCGACGGGGCGGCCGTCGGCGACCGCGACCGTGGTCAGTTCGCGGTCGAGCAGCGGGTGCCGCCAGGTCTCGGCGAGCCACGCCTCGTAGTCCGTGAACTCGATGTCGACGTCGCCCGGCTCGTCCGCCAGCGTCTCCGCGTCCAGTTCGAACATCGGGCGGGGATCGTCGGCGAAGTCGGCGGCGGTGCACAGCTCGACGCCCGGGGGAGGGGACGGCAGGGGCGGGAGGGTGCCGTTCGCCAGGTCCAGACGGAGGAAGTGGGCGGAGCGCCGCCGCTCGTAGCCGTGCCGCTCGGCGAAGGCCAGGTTGGCGGGCTCGTCCAGCACCCAGGCGAACAGCTTCGTCGCCCCCTCGGTGGCGAGGTACTCCTCGGCCGTGCGCACCAGCAGCCCGCCGGCACCGCGCCGGACCCTGTCCGGGTGGACGTAGATGTTGAGGTAGGCCTGACCGGGATCCGGGCTGTCGTGGACCAGCCCGATCTGGGCCGTGCCGATCGTCTCCCCGTCCTCCTCGGCGACGAGGGACCGGCTCCGGGCGTCCGGGTGGGTGTGGACGAGGTGGTGGACGACGGCCTCGGGCGTCCACAGGATGAACGGCAGGGCGAGGTGGCGGACATGGGCGAAGGCCGCGACGTCGGCCGGATCGTCGGGGCGCAGGTCGCGCACGAGAACGGTCATGTGGGCGCACGCTACGGCGGACGGTCGGTCGGCCGCCTCTCATTTTCCCGGGGATGCGGGACAATCGCCGCGTGACCTTGAAGATCCACATCGACGACGGCGCCCCGCCCTACGAGCAGGTGCGCGCGCAGATCTCCGAACAGGCGCGGTCGGGGGCGCTGCCGGTGGGGTACCGGCTGCCGACCGTGCGCGGGCTGGCCGAGTCGCTGGGGCTCGCCGCGAACACGGTCGCCAAGGCGTACCGGGCGCTGGAGGCGGACGGGGTGATCGAGACGCGTGGGCGCAACGGCACGTTCGTCGCCGCCGCCGGCTCGGCGGCGGAGCGGGAGCTGGCGTCCGCCGCGCAGGCGTATGCCGAGCGGGCCCGGCGGCTCGGGCTCGTGGAGGCTGACGCCCTGGGCGCCGTGCGGGATGCCCTGCGGGCGGCGTACGGGGACTGAGGCGCCCTTCTACCCGCGGGTGCGTCGGGGCTGCTCGCGCCCACGCGGCGCGGCCGCACACGTCTCGGCCGCACACGTCTCGGCCCCGCGCCCCTCGGGGACGCGCGTCACCGTGACGCCCGCCGTGCGCGCGAGGTGGGCGAACCGGACGGCGTCCCGTACGGCCGCCGCGTTCGGGTCGTTGTTGAAGTACGCGTGGACGTCGTGGTCGTCCGGCCAGGTGGTGGCGATGCGGTCGATCCACGTCGCCAGGGACCGGCGGCCGTAGCCCGGCCAGGCGGCGGCTCGCCCCTCGTGGAAGCGGACGTACCCCCAGTCCGTGGTGCGCCACAGCGGGGTGGCCGGGCGGGCCCGGACGTCCGCCCAGCACAGGGCCGCGCCCCGGGACACGAGGACGTCCCGCACCCCGGGCGTCCACCAGGACGTGTGCCGGGGTTCCACCGCGACCCGCGTGCCGGGCGGGAAGCACGCCAGGCAGGCGTCCAGCAGGGCCGCGTCGGCCCGCAGCGTCGGCGGCAGCTGCAGCAGGACCGGACCGAGGCGGTCGCCCAGGCCCGCCGCGTGCGTCATCAGGCGGTGGACCGGCTCCTGCGGGTCCCGCAGGCGCTTGATGTGGGTGAGGTAGCGGCTCGCCTTGACCGCGACCACGAAGTCCGCCGGTACCCGCTCGCGCCAGGCCTCGAAGGTCTCCCGCGTCGGCAGCCGGTAGAACGCGTTGTTGATCTCGACCGTCGCGAAGCCCGCCGCGTACCGCTCCAGCCACAGCCGGACGGGCAGACCGGGCGGGTACAGGACGTCCCGCCAGTCCCGGTACTGCCAGCCCGAGGTGCCGACGTAAAGGGGCATATCCCCATCAAAGCAGCAGGAACGCCCCCCATCAAAGGAGCTACAGGTACAGTCCCGCGTCCGCCCCGTCCCGCGGCTCCGGCAGCGCCGTCGGTGAGACGCCCCGGCGCAGCGCGTACAGCTCCGCCAGGGTGGCGCCCTCGCGGCCCACACCCTCCTCGGTGCCGAGCCAGCCCACCGCCTCCCGGCGGGTCAGCGGGCCGACCTCGATGCGGGCCAGACAGCGTCCCGGGCGGACGACGGCGGGGTGGAGGCGCTCCAGGTCCTCGTTGGTCGTGACGCCGACCAGGACGTTCCGGCCCTGGCCGAGGAGCCCGTCCGTGAGGTTCAGCAGCCGGGAGAGTGCCTGCCCCGCCGTGTGCTTGGCCTCACCGCGGATCAGCTCGTCGCAGTCCTCCAGCAACAGCAGCCGCCAGCGGCCCTTGCCCGCCGCGTCCTCCTCGCCGATGGCGATGTCCATCAGGTAACCGACGTCGGAGAAGAGCCGCTCCGGGTCCAGCACGCAGTCCACCTGGCACCAGTCCCGCCAGGACCGGGCCAGCGTGCGCAGCGCCGAGGTCTTGCCGGTGCCCGGCGGCCCGTGCAGGAGGAGCAGCCGGCCCGCGATGTCCTCGGGGGTCGTCTTCATCAGGCGGTCCATCGCGTCCGCCACCGGCGCCGTGTAGTTGGCCCGCACCTCGTCCCAGGTGCCCGCCGCGATCTGGCGGGTGGTGCGGTGCGGGCCGCGCCGCGGGGAGACGTACCAGAAGCCCATCGTGACGTTCTCCGGCTGCGGCTCGGGCTCGTCCGCGGCGCCGTCCGTCGCCTCGCCGAGCACCTTCTCGGCCAGCTCGGCGCTGGTCGCCGTGACCGTGACGTCGGCGCCCCGGTTCCAGCGCGAGACCAGCAGCGTCCAGCCCTCGCCCTCCGCCAGCGTCGCGCTGCGGTCGTCGTCGCGGGCGACGCGCAGCACGCGCGCGCCGGGCGGCAGCAGCGTCGCCCCGGACCGCACGCGGTCGATGTTCGTCGCGTGCGCGAACGGCTGCTCCCCCGTCGCGAAACGGCCGAGGAACAGCGCGTCGACGACATCGGAGGGGGAGTCGCTGTCGTCCACGGTGAGCCGGATCGGCAGGGCGTCGTGCGGGTTCACGGACATGCCGCCATGATCCGGTACCCGGACGCCGGGTGCACCCGGTTTCCCGGGCGCACCCGGCCTGCCCGGGCCCGGGTGACCGGCGGCCGGTGGTTCAGGCACCGGCCCCCAGCACCCGCCCGCGCGCCTGCCGCGCTCTGCGGAGTACGGCGTACCCCTTGGTGAGGACCCGGTCCCGGGCGAAGGTCCGGGTGATCGCACGGCCCTCGATGAGCCGGACGAACTCGTCGGGCCCCGTGCTGCGGCGCACGGTGACCCGCCGCAGGGCGTACGGCCCCTGGGGGCGGCGCGCCAGACCGTTGCCCACGGCGAGCGCCTGCGCGTACCCCGTCTCGCGCACCGCCTGCCGCACCCGGCGGTCGGAATAGCCGTAGGGATAGGCGAACGAGACCGGTACGGTGCCCAGCTGGTCCGCGATGACCTCCTTGCCGTGGATCAGCTCGAACCGCAGCCGTTCCCCGCCGAGTTGGTCGAGCTGCGGATGGGTGTGGCTGTGCCCGCCGATCTCCACGCCGGCCGAGGCCAGTTCGCGGACCTGGTCCCAGTCGAGCATGGTGTCCAGGGCGCCCCCGGTGTCGTACGGGCCGCGCAGCCAGCCGGTCGTGACGAACAGCGTGGCCGGGAACCCGTGCTTGGTGAGGTGGGGCAGCGCGTGCCGGTGCACGCCCTCGTAGCCGTCGTCGAAGGTGATGAGGACGGGGCGTCTCGGCAGCGGGCCGCCGGAGCGCCAGGCGGCGGCCAGCTCCGCGGTGCCCACCGGGGTGAGGCCGCGGTCGGCGATCGCCGCCATCTGCTCGGCGAAGGCCGCCGGTGTCACCGACAGGGCGCGGGTGGCGTCGTTCGGATCGGTCGCGACCGAGTGGTACATGAGGATCGGCACGCGCGCGTCGGCCTCGTGTGCCTCAGCCATGCGCGCCCCCCTCGGCCGGCTCGACCGGCGTCACCGAGAACGTGGCCCCGCCCCGCCGTGCCCGGACGGTCCCCACCACGTAGCCGCCCGCCGCCGTGAGCACCCCGGCGACGATCGCGCCCGCCCGGCCCGCACCCCCCGGCCTGGCCAGTACGGCGTCGCGCAGCCCGCGCGCCACGCCGGCCGGCAGGACGCGGGTGGCGTACCGGCGTTCGGACTCCAGCCCCTTGTCCGCACCGACGCTGCGCGCCACCAGGGCCTTGGACAGGCCCTCGGCGTAGGCGCGGGTGCGGAAGTAGCCGAAGTGCTCGCGCGTCTCGGGCACCCGGTGGTGGATCACCGCCCGGTCGTCGATCAGCAGCACCGCGTCGGGCCGGGCGCGGGAGAGCCGGATGCACAGCTCGGTCTCCTCGCAGCCCAGCGGACGTTTGTCACCGTCGCGTCCGATGCCGGTGGCGAAGCCGCCCGCCGCGTCGAACGCCTCGCGCCGGAAGGAGGCGTTGCCGCCGAGCACGTTGCGCACCCGGACCCGGCCGGGCGGCAGGCCGCGGTACGTGCAGCCCACCACCCAGTCGAACTCCTCCGGGAACCAGTCGGGCCGGCGTCCCGACGACCAGATGGGCAGGGTGCGCCCGCCGACGGCCATGACCCGCGGGTCGGTGTACCCCTCGGCGAGGTGCCTCAGCCAGTCGCGCTCGGCCACGGCGTCGTCGTCGAGGAACGCGACGACCTCACCGTGCGACGCCGCGATGCCGGTGTTGCGGCCGGCGGACAGACCGCGGGGGCCCGCGTTGGCGAGCACCCGCACGTCCTGCCTCTCCTCGTACTCCTTCAGCAGCCGGTCCCGGAGCGCCGGGTTGTGGTCGACGACCAGGAGGGTCTCCCGGGCCGGGTGGGACTGCGCCCGCACCGAGGAGACCGCCGCGAGGATGTCCTCCCAGCGGTCCTCGGTGTAGACGCAGATCACCACGGAGACGGCGGGGGAGGCGTCGGGACCGCTCAAGACGCCTTCCTCCGGACCGGGACGACCGGGGCGACGGGGGCGACGGGAGCGGCCGAGCCGACCGAGGCGAGCGTCGGCGCGTGCGTACGGCTGCGCAGCGCGCGCCGGTTGGAGCGCTCCTCGAGGATCACTCTGAGCACCCGCAGCCCGTCCCGCACGGCGCGCAGGTTGCTGACCCCGTGGATGCGCAGGTACTCGTGGCTGGGTATCTCCTGCACCTTCAGACCGGCCTTGACGACCCGGATGTTCATCAGGGTCTCGACCTCGAAGCCCGTGCAGTCGAGGTCGATCTTGTCCAGGCAGTGCCGCCAGAAGGCGTTGTAGCCGTAGCAGAGGTCGGTGTAGCGGGCGCCGAACTTCCGGTTGACCACCGCGCACAGGGCGCGGTTGCCGAGCTTGCGGATGAAGGTCATGTCGTCGGTGCCGCCGCCGTTGGCGAAGCGGGAGCCCTTGGCGAAGTCCGCGCCCGAGACGAGGGCGGAGACGTACGACACGATCTCCTGGCCGTCGGCCGAGCCGTCGGCGTCGACCATCACGATGATGTCCCCGGTGCACGCGTTGAAGCCGGTGATCAGCGCGTCCCCCTTGCCCTTGCCGCGCTGCTCGACGACCTTGACGTCCGGCCACAGCTCCCGGGCGACCCGGACGGTGTCGTCGGTGGAGTTGCCGTCCACGAGGACGACCTCGTGGATCCAGTCGGGCAGCGTCTTGAAGACGTAGGGAAGGTTCTCCGCCTCGTTCATGGCGGGTATCACCACGCTCACCGGCGGCGCTATCGCCAGGTGCGAGGAGACGGGCCGGTACTTCCGGCCGGGTGCCGGATCGTTGTCCGTCGACGCCGGCTGCAGAACTGAGCTCATGAGTCTGGTCCCTCTCGTCCGGCGGACCGCCCGCCCCAGGGGCGGTCCGGCTCTGTATCCGGTTCGAAAGGGGGGTTCTCACCCACGGCGCGACGGGACGGATCTCCGTGCGTGCCAGGTGAGCAGGCAAAGCCTGCCGGCGCCGGAAGGAAACGGCAGCCGACCGCGCGGCGCGGCCCGGTCACCGGTGTGGTCACCGAGCACGGCACCCCCCTACCGCGCGTCCCGCCCCGGTCCGCCGCGGCCTCGAGCCCTCCCCTGAGCCGCTTGCCGACGCACCGATGCGAGCGATGTATGACGGTATTGACGATTGAACCCGTATGGCAAGGCCTGGAGCCAGGTCTCACGTTTTTGTTGGTTTTGCCGTCATCCGTTCTTCTTGAGAGGCGCTCTCCCGCGTCATCGGTCCCCCGGACCGTTCCGCTTTGCCCCCCGAAGCCCAAGATGCCGGGCCTCAATGTGGCGCAGCCCGCCGGAGACCGTCAAGACGGCACTGGCGTTCCCCCGGGTATTCGTCCTGTTTTGAACGACCGTCAGCCAAATATTGGCATGGACACTTCCTGTCAACACGCGTAGCTGCTACCACGGTTGAGGCAGAGATCCTGTTAAGGGAGGTTCCATGAGACGCCCCCGACTTGTCGGCATCCTGAGTTCACTCCTCCTCGCCGCCGGCGCCGCCCTCACCGGGGCCGCGACCGCCCAGGCCGCCCAACCCGCCGTGTCCGGTGGGTACGTGGCGCTCGGCGACTCCTACTCCTCCGGGGTCGGAGCGGGCAGCTACATCGGCTCCAGCGGCGACTGCAAGCGCAGCACGAAGGCCCACCCGTACCTGTGGGCGGCCGCCCATTCACCCTCGACGTTCGACTTCACCGCCTGTTCCGGCGCCCGTACGGGTGATGTTCTCGCCGGACAGCTCGGCCCGCTCAGCTCGGCCACCGGCCTGGTCTCGATCAGTGTCGGCGGCAACGACGCCGGCTTCGCCGACGTCATGACGACCTGTGTGCTCCAGTCCGACAGCTCCTGCCTGTCGCGGATCGCCACCGCCGAGGCGTACGTCGACTCGACGCTGCCCGGCAAGCTCGACGGCGTCTACTCGGCGATCCGCGACAAGGCCCCCAACGCCCGCGTCGTCGTCATCGGCTACCCGCGCTTCTACAAGCTCGGCACTTCCTGCGTCGGTCTCTCCGAGGCCAAGCGGAAGGCGGTCAACGCCGCCGCCGACCACCTCAACACCGTGATCGCCAAGCGCGCCGCCGACCACGGCTTCACCTTCGGCGACGTACGTCCCCCCTTCACCAACCACGAGATCTGCTCGGGCAGCGCCTGGCTGCACAGCGTGAACTGGCTCAACATCGGCGAGTCCTACCACCCGACCGCGGCTGGCCAGTCCGGCGGCTACCTGCCGGTCCTCAACAGCGCGGCGTGACCCGAAGAGAAGGAGAAGAGGCGTGAGAGGGGGAGGCCCCGGCCGCCGGGGTCTCCCCCTCGCCGCGTCGGGTCGCGGCCCGCGGGAAGCCTCGCTCCTCGCCGTGCGGGCGGACCGGACGCGGGGCGAGCCGGACACCGCGCGGGGCGCGTGAGATCGCCCACGTTCTCGCGGCCCCGCACGCGTACGCCGGGTGGTGGGGAGGTCCGGAGCCGTGCGCCGGCCGTGCGCCCGCCGTGGTCGTGCCGCGACCGGGGGCGCGCGGCCGCCACCACGGCCCGCTCCGTCACTGGCGGTGACGGTCGGACCCCGGCGCGGGGCCGGCTCGCCCCACGAACAGGCTGGTTGTCCAACTCGCCCTGGAATCTTCCGGATTCGCAGAATGATCGTCAACCTCCTTGCGGGGAAGGTGAATCCTGCGACCGCGATACACGCGCGCCGTACCGGGGCGATAGGGTTACCCTGCCCGGGCCGGGTGGACTCGTACGGGTGGGGAGTGACATGGAACAGATAACAGTGCGCAGCAGGGCAAGGGTCCCTGCGATCACCTGCGGGAGCAGCGCGACCAGCTCTCGCCTCGACCGCCATCTCGCGGTGCTCGGAGGGCCTGCCCTCCCGCAGCGGGAGACGATGGAGGCGACGTCGCTGATGCGTGAGCTGACCGCACGGGAGCCCGCGCACAAGCGCAGCAGCAGGGGCGCCAGAGTGCGCCGGGTCTCGCTGTTCGCGCCGCTGCGTCGACTGCGCCGCTCGTTGTTCAGCGGCAACTGAGGCCCGCGCCCCGGCGGTCACACCGTCCCGGCGCGGCGCCGCGCGTTCGTCCGTCATCCCCACGGCACGCAGCGGCGCCCCGGTGTGACCCCGGGCGCGGCCGTTCCCCGTACGCGCGCGTCCGTACCCCGCGTCTCCGTACGTTCGTCTCCGTACGCCCGTCCTCGTACGACGTGTCCTCCCACGCCCCGCCCCCCCGTCTCCCCGCCCGGCGGTGACGCGCTCGGGTCCGCTCAGTGCTCGCCGTGTGCGTACCGGCGCACGACGAGCGGGGCGAACACCGCCGGCAGCACCCGTGCACCGGGCGAGCGACCCGGCGACCGGATCACCACCGGCCAGGCGGCCCCCTCCGGCACGGGAGCGTTGCCGAAGAGGCCCTCGGCCGGGACGTACGGGTGGGACGGCAACGGCAGGATGAAGGCCGTGCCGCCCAGTTGACCGGCGGCCTCCTCATTCCGGGTGAGCAGGCCCGGGTGGATGCCGGTCCACGTCGTCGTGAACCGGAACAGCGGCGACAGCCCGACGGCGTCCGCCGCGCCGAGCGCACCGCCCTCCACGCGCAGGCCCACCGCGACGTCGGCCAGCAGGAGGGGGCACGGTTCCGACGGTCGTGACGAACACGTCCGCGACCGACGTCGGTCACCCCGCCCCGGCGCGAGTCCTGGGCGGCCTCGGGTGCTGGACGGCTTCACCCGATCCGGCGTCCACCGGACGATCAGGCCCGCGCCGGTGGGCCCGTCCACGGTCCCGGGACCGTCCGGCGGGGCGTGGTCCTCCGGCGGGGCGGTGGCCGTTCGGCAGGGCGGTGGCCGTCCGGCGGGTGCACGGACTGTCCGGCGGGCTGTGCATGGCCCGTCCGGCCGGTGGCCGGGCCGTCCACGGCCCGGGACCGTTCGGTGGACCGGTGGGCCGGTGGGCCGGTGGGCCGGTGGGCCGGTCGGGACGCCTAGAGCAGTGCCAGCTGTCCCTCCGGCCCCTCCTCCTGCCGGTCCAGGACGGTGGCCGGTCTGCGGGCCGCCGGGGGTGGCGGCAGTACGCCCGCCTCGCGGAGCTCGGTCGCCGTGATCTGCTCCGTCACCGCCAGCTCCCGGCAGCGTGGCCGGACTTCGGCGAGCAGCGCGAGGACCGTGATGAGTTCCAGCAGCTCGGACGTCCAGGCCTGCGGCCAGGTGGCCGGCCGGATCGCCGCCAGCGTGCCCGGCTCGCCCTGGGCGGTGCGGGCCGCGAACCACTGCTCCAGCACCCGGGCCCCGCCCACCTCGAAGTCCCAGGCACCCGGCGGTACGGGGGAGACGCGCCCCTCGTCGAGGAGGAGCGCCTCCTCGTCGCGGACGTAGCGCAGGGTCAGCGGGCGCGGGGGCAGCGGGGCGCGGACGTACGGGCGACGGCCGCCGGGCAGCTTGGGGCGCTCGCCGTCGCGCCGCATCAGCCACAGGGTGCGCCGGCCCAGCTCGACGCCGCGCTCCCACAGCGTGGGGTCCGCGGTGAGCGGGACCACACAGCCGGGCCGCACGGCGGCCACCGCCCAGGCCAGCACGTCCACCGGGTCGGGACGGCGGCCGAGCCGGGCACCCAGGTGGTCCAGGAGGCCGGGGGCCAGGTTGGGGTCCGCGCCGCCGGGGCGGCGGTGCAGGGGCCGGATGCGGGAGCCGCCGAGCAGGGGCAGCCGTGAGGTCGCGAGGAGCAGGGGAGGGCGGGCGGCGTCGGGCGCCTCGACGACGAAGACCTGCCGCTCGTCCGCCACCCGCCACAGCTCCGGACGGGCCGCGTCGATCAGCCGGTGGTCGGGGATCAGCCACTGCTCGTCGAAGGGGGCACGCAGCACCCGGACGGGCTCCGGACACCGCCCCGAGGCGCGCACCAGTTTCTCCGTGCCACCGGCCCCGCCGGGCAACCGGCCGACCGCCGTGTGCAGACCGCGCGACCGGGTCGGTTCGAACAGTGCCTCGCGATCGGGCCCCTCGGCCCTGAGCAGGGCGTCCCAGCGGGCCTTCAGGGACGCCGGGTCGGGGGCCGCCGGCCACCCCCGGCCGAGCCGCGGCGGTGCGACGGACCACGGCATGAGGTCCGCCAGCGGCGGAGCGTCGTCGTGCGTCACGCTGGGCATCGTACGACGGGGCGGAACGGCCTCACGTGGCATCCAGGGTGACCGTGAAGGAGAACCGGTCGCCCCGGTAGTGGATGACCGCCACGTCCAGCACCCGCCCCGCCGGGTCGTACGTGACGCCCGTGTAGTGCAGGATCGGGCTGAGCAGCGGGACTTCGAGCAGTCGCGCCGTCTCCGGGTCCGCGAGCCGGGCCTCCACGGTGTCCGTGATCCGGCTGATGTCCACACCCACCACGTCCCGCAGCACCTTGGTCATCGGCCAACGGGCCAGGTCGTCCACGTCGATACGGGCGGCGACCTCGGGACGGACGTAGTTGCGGGCGTGGTTGGTGGGCTCGCCCGTCTTCTCGTCGCAGCGCAGCCGGTGGTACGTCGCCACCTCCGGCGACTGGGGGAAGTACTCGGCGAGTCGGGGCGGCACCGGGCCGGTGCCGTGGTCCAGCAGCTCGGCCTTCATGCCGGACTGCTGGGCCACGATCGCGTCCACCGACCCCAGCAGCCGCACCGGTGCGCCCCGCCTGGCGTCCGGCTCGATGAACGTGCCGCGCCGGCGGTGGCGGGTGATCAGCCCCTCCTCCTCCAGCTCCTTGAGCGCCTGCCGCATGGTCAGCACGCTCACCCCGTAGTGGCCGGCCAACTGCTCCTCCGTGGGCAGGCGGAGCGGGTCCCTGGGCGAGCGGCCGAGTATCGAGGCGCGCAGTGACTGCGACACCTGGTACCAGAGGGGCAGCTTGCGGTTCAGGACGATGGAGTCCGGGGCGAAGGAGGTCACGGGCCATCCGTACCGGTCGGGAACCCTCAGTGCAAGGGGCGGAAGTGCCGTTCCAGGCCCCGCCAGACGTCGTCGTAGTGCGGTTGCAGGTGTTCGGCGCGGGCCGCCTGGGGCGTGAGGGTCACCGGCCACCGCGTCTCGAACATGAACGCCAGCCCGTCGTCGATCCGCTGCGGCTTCAGCTCGGCGGTGCTCGCCCGTTCGAAGGTCTCCCGGTCCGGGCCGTGCGCCGACATCATGTTGTGCAGCGAGCCGCCGCCCGGCACGAAGCCCCCCGGACCGGCGGTCTTGGCGTCGTAGGCGCCCTCGATCAGGCCCATGTACTCGCTCATCACGTTCCGGTGGAAGTACGGCGGCCGGAAGGTGTCCTCGCCCACCAGCCAGCGCGGCGCGAAGACCACGAAGTCGACACCCGCGAGGCCGGGGGTGTCCGACGGAGAGGTGAGCACCGTGAAGATCGACGGGTCCGGGTGGTCGTAGGAGATGGTGCCGATCACGTTGAACCGGCGCAGGTCGTAGACGTACGGCACGTGGTTGCCGTGCCAGGCGACCACGTCGAGCGGGGAGTGGTCGTAGACGGCCGTCCAGAGGTTGCCGCAGAACTTGTTGACCACCTCCACCGGGCCCTCGGTGTCCTCGTAGGCCGCGACGGGCGCCAGGAAGTCCCGGGCGTTGGCGAGCCCGTTGGCGCCGATCGGGCCGAGGTCGGGGAGGCGGAAGGGGGCGCCGTAGTTCTCGCAGACGTAGCCGCGGGCGGCCTCGTCCAGCAGTTCGACGCGGAAGCGGACCCCGCGTGGGACCAGCGCCACATGGCCCGGCTCGGCGTGCAGCAGCCCGAACTCGGTGCGCAGCAGCAGCCCGCCCCGCTCGGGGACGATCAGCAGTTCGCCGTCCGCGTCGCTGAAGACGCGGTCCATGGAGGCCGTGGCGTGGTACAGGTGCACGGCCATGCCGGTGCGCTGGGTGACGTCCCCGTTGCCGCCGAGCGTCCACAGTCCCGCGACGAAGTCCGTCCCGGCCTCGGGTGCGGGCAGCGGGTCCCACCGGAGCCGGTTCGGGTCCGGCACGGCCTGGGTGAAGGGCGCCGCGCGGATCGCGCCGTTGCCCGCGCGGGTGAACGCCGGGTGCGCGGCCGAGGGGCGGATGCGGTACAGCCAGGAGCGCCGGTTGTGCGCCCTCGGCTCCGTGAACGCCGTGCCGCTCAGCTGCTCCGCGTACAGCCCCTCGGGCGCCCGCTGCGGCGAGTTCCGGCCCTCGGGCAGCGTGCCCGGAACGGCCTGCGAGCTGTGCTCGTTGCCGAAACCGGACAGGTAGGCCAGCCCCTCGGCGGTCTTGCGCGCGTCCCCGCTCATTGATCGCTCCCTCGCAGCCGGATTCCTATGCAACACCGTAGGATTGCGGTTTCCCGCGCGCAAGGGGCCGTACCGGAATTCCCGCCCGGCCCTGGCCCCGGTCCCGTCCCGGCCCGTCGGAGCCCGTTGCGTTCCGTCCGTTCTCCGCCGTTCGCGCCGGGTTTCTTCGCGGTCCCGCGCGGGCCCTCCCGGAGCGGATGACCGGAACCGCACCCCGGGGGCTCCGGCGTCTCGGACCGGTGTTCTAGTCTCCCGTCATGTCGTGGACGCGGGGAGTACTCGCCGTGCTCGCGGTCTGTGTCCTGTTGCTGACCGGATCCGCGGGCTGCGGCTCCAGTGGTACGGGTGAACCGGGCACCCGTGATTCGCCCACACCGGTGGGCCGGCTGCTCGACGACACCGACGAGGAGGGCCGGCGCTACCGGGAGGTGGACGGCGAGCGCGCGCCCGAGGTCGGCATCGAGGTGCAGCCCGAGAGCGACGACAGCTGGGACGTGCGGGTGACCGTCCGCGACTTCGCGTTCTCGCCGGCCGGCGCGGAGGCGAAGGCGGTGGCCGGCCGCGGCGTCGCCCACCTCTTCCTCGACGGCGACCTCCTCACCCGCCTGCGCGGCCCGCGGTACCGCATCGCCGCCGACCTCCTCCCGCGCGGCACGCACCAGGTCACGGTCCGCCTGTACGCCGACGACGGCACCGTCTGGGCCGTCGACGGCGAGCCCGTCGAGAGCACGGCCGACGTGACGGCGTCGGGCACGGGGCCGACGGAGGCCACGGAGCCGGCGGGGAACCCGCAGCCAGGAAGTGCTTCGGGGCCGGAAGGGGCTTCGGGGCCGGGGAAGGGTCCGGGCGCGGTGCCGGAGCCGGCGGTGGTCACGGTGCCGGGGCGGATCACCGAGACGGTGGTGATCGGGTCCCGGGTGCTGCCCGGCGGCGCGGGGGACCGGTGAGAGCCGGGGGAGGAGCCGCGCCGGCCGGTCCTGCCGGTCCTGCCGGTCCTGCCGGCCGGTCCGGTCTCGGGAGACGAGCCGTTCGAGCCGCATGAGCCGCATGAGCCGCATGAGCCGTTGAGCCGCATGAGTCGTGCGAGCCCGATGAGTCGTGTGAGCCGGACGAGTCGTGTGAGCCGGACGAGCCGTGTGAGCCGGACGAGCCGGACGAGTCGGTCCGCCGTCCGTTCCCGTACTGGAGGTCACGGTTCACCGGACCGCGGCGGGAGGGCATCATGAGGACCGTGTCCCACGCGACCCCGCTCCGACGTGCCCCCGTGCAGCGGCGCAGTGCCGAACGGCTGGCCAGGATCCTCGACGCCTGCGCCGACCTCCTCGACGAGGTCGGCTACGACGCCCTGAGTACCCGGGCCGTGGCCCTGCGGGCGGCCGTCCCCATCGGCTCGGTGTACCGCTTCTTCGGCAACAAGCGGCAGATGGTCGACGCGCTGGCCCAGCGCAACCTGGAGCGCTACGCGGAGCGCGTGACCGAGCGGCTGACGGAGGCGGGCGACGGCGGCTGGCGCGGGGCGCTGGACGCGGTGCTCGACGAGTACCTGGCGATGAAGCGGACCGCGCCCGGTTTCTCCCTGATCGACTTCGGCAACCAGATCCCGGTCGGCGGCCGCCACGCCGTGCCCAACCACCGCGTGGCCGACCGGCTCACCGAGCTGATCTGCGGCTACCTCGGCCGTCGCCCCGACGACCATCTGCGCCGTACCTTCCTCGTCGCCGTGGAGACCGCCGACGCCCTCGTGCAGCTCGCCTTCCGCGTCTTGCCGGACGGGGACGACGGGATCATCGAGGAGGCCCGCGAACTCCTGCGGGCGTATCTGGGGCGCGTACTGGACTGACGGGCCGGTGCCGTACGGCCGCCCCCTGAGGGCCTCCCCAACATGCCTACCGGTCGGTATGCTCGCCGTGAGTCCCACGTCCGTGCGCCACCGCCGCCTTCCGGGAGGACCCGTGCCCCGCACCGCCCTGCGTATCTGCCCCCTGTGCGAGGCCACCTGCGGCCTGGCCCTCACCATCGAGGGCACCACGGTCACCGCGGCCCGCGGCGACGGCGACGACGTCTTCAGCCGCGGCTTCGTCTGTCCCAAGGGCGCCTCCTTCGGCGCCGTCGACTCCGACCCCGACCGGCTGCGCACGCCTCTGGTGCGCAGGGACGGCGAACTGCGCGAGGCGACCTGGCAGGAGGCGTTCGACGCGGTCGCCGCGGGCATCCGGCCGGCCGTCGAGCGGTACGGGCCGCACGCCGTCGGCGTCGTCCTGGGCAATCCCAACGTGCACACCGTGGCCGGCGCCCTCTACCCGCCCGTCCTGCTCGGCGCTCTCGGCACCCGCAGCCTGTTCACCGCCTCCACGCTGGACCAGATGCCCAAGCACGTCTCCAGCGGGCTGCTCTTCGGCGACGCCAACGCCATCCCGGTGCCCGACCTCGACCGCACCGACCACCTGCTCCTCATCGGCGCCAACCCGCTGGAGTCCAACGGCAGTCTGTGCACCGCGCCCGACTTCCCCGGCCGGCTCAAGGCCCTCAGGGCCCGCGGCGGCACCCTCACCGTCATCGATCCGCGCCGCACCCGTACCGCCAGGCTCGCCGACCGGCACGTCGCGATCCGCCCCGGCACCGACGCACTGCTCCTCGCCGCGATGAGCCACGTCCTGTTCGAAGAGGACCTGGTGGACCTCGGCGCGCTCGCCCCGCACGTCACGGGGGTCACGGAACTCGCCGACGCCGTACGCGACTTCACCCCCGAGTCCGTCGCCGCCGCCTGTGACGTGGACGCCGGCGTGACGCGCGCCCTCGCCCGCGAACTCGCCGCCGCCCCCACCGCCGCCGTCTACGGCCGCATCGGCAGCTGCACCGTCCCGCACGGCACCCTCGCCAGCTGGCTCGTGGACGTCCTCAACGTCCTCACCGGCAACCTCGACCGGCCCGGCGGCGCCCTCTTCCCGCAGGCGGCCACCGACAGGACGCCCCGCCCCGCCGGACCCGGCCGCGGCTTCGCGCTCGGCCGCTGGCGCTCCCGGGTGAGCGGACACCCCGAGGCGAAGGGGGAGCTTCCCCTGTCCGCCCTCGCCGAGGAGATCGACACCGTCACCGACGAGGGCGAGCCGGTGCGCGCGCTGATCACCGTCGCCGCCAACCCCGTCCTGTCCGCCCCCGACGGCGACCGGCTCGACAAGGCGCTGGCCTCGCTCGACTTCATGGTGAGCGTCGACCCGTACCTGAACGAGACCTCGCGCCACGCCCACGTCGTCCTGCCCCCGCCCCCGCCCGCGCAGAGCCCGCACCACGACTTCGCCTTCAACACCCTCGCCGTGCGCAACCAGGTCCGCTACACCCGCCCCGCCGTCCCGCTGGAGCCCGGCCGCATGGCCGAGACGGAGATCCTGGCCCGCCTGGTCCTGGCCGCCACCGGCATGCACGGTGCCGACCCGGCGGCCGTCGACGCCATGGTGATCGAGCAGACCCTCGGCAAGGCCGTGCGGGAGCCGCACTCACCCGTGCACGGCCGCGACCCCGGTGAACTCACCGCACGACTCACCGGCGAGAACGGCCCCGAGCGGCGGCTCGACATGATGCTCCGCCTCGGCCCCTACGGCGACGGCTTCGGCGTACGACCGGACGGGCTGACCCTCCAGCGGCTGCTCGCCCACCCGCACGGAATCGACCTCGGCCCGCTGCGCCCGCGCCTGCCGCAGCCGCTGAGGACCCGCAGCGGGAAGGTGGAGCTGCTGCCCGAGCCGATCGCCGACGACCTGCCGCGCCTGCGGCGGGCCCTGGCCGAGCGCCCCGACGGGATCGTCCTCGTCGGCCGACGCCACCTGAGGTCCAACAACAGCTGGATGCACAACATCCCGCCCCTCACCGGCGGTTCCAACCGCTGCACCCTGCACCTCCACCCCGACGACGCCGAACGGCTCGGCGTGCGCAACGGTGAGCCGGTACGTGTGAAGGGCGCCGGGGGAGAGGTGACCGCCCCCGCCGAGGTGACCGGCACCGTCCGGCCCGGCGTGGTGAGCCTGCCGCACGGCTGGGGTCACGACCGGCCCGGCACCCGCCTGACCCACGCCGCCGGCGACCCCGGCGTCAACGTCAACCAGCTCCTCGACGGCAGCCTGCTGGACCCGCTCTCGGGCAACGCGGTGCTCAACGGCGTACCCGTGGAGCTCGCCCCCGCCACCTGACCCCCGCCACCTGATCTCCCCGTCATCTGACCCCCTGTCACCTGGCCCCTGACGCGAGCAAAGCCGTGACCTGGAGTTCTGCGCTTATTGCTCGCATGTCAACGTCTTGTTAACGCGAGCTCGCGGCACCTAACGTCATCGCACCGCCTGCCCCGGTGGGATGTTCAAGGGCGAACGTTAGGTACTCATTCATGCTGACCATCCTCGGCTTCGCCATGATCGCGACCTTCCTGGTCCTGATCATGATGAAGAAGATGTCGCCGATCGCGGCGCTCGTGCTGATCCCCGCGCTGTTCTGCGTGATCGTCGGCAAGGGCGCCCACCTCGGCGACTACGTCATCGACGGCGTGTCGAGCCTCGCCCCCACCGCGGCGATGCTCATGTTCGCGATCGTCTACTTCGGGGTGATGATCGACGTCGGACTGTTCGACCCGATCGTCCGGGCCATCCTGAAGTTCTGCAAGGCCGACCCGATGCGCATCGTCGTCGGTACGGCGCTGCTCGCCGCGATCGTCTCGCTGGACGGCGACGGCTCCACCACCTTCATGATCACGGTCTCGGCGATGTACCCGCTGTACAAGCGCCTGAAGATGAGCCTGGTCGTGATGACCGGTGTCGCCGCCATGGCCAACGGCGTGATGAACACCCTGCCCTGGGGCGGCCCCACCGCCCGGGCCGCGACCGCGCTGAAGGTGGACGCCACCGACATCTTCGTCCCCATGGTCCCGGCGCTGGCCGTGGGCCTGGTGGCCGTCGTGGTCCTGGCGTACGGCCTCGGACTGCGCGAGCGCGGGCGGCTGGGCACGCTGACGCTGGACGAGGCGCTGGTGCGGGAGCCGGAGACCGAGACGGTGCTGGTCGGCGCGGGCGGCGGCGCGGGCGGTGGCTCGGGTGCGGACGCCGGTGCGGGCGGTGGCTCGGGTGCGGACGCCGGTGCCGGTACGGGCGAGGCGTCCGCGTCCGCCGCGGGTTCCGCCGGTTCCGGTGACCTCGCCGCCCGGGGCGACGAGTCCGACGACGACTTCCAGGGCCTCGACCCGAACCGGGCCACCCTGCGCCCCAAGCTGTACTGGTTCAACGCCCTGCTCACGGTCGCCCTGCTCACCGCCATGATCATGGAGCTGCTGCCGATCCCGGTGCTCTTCCTGCTCGGCGCCGCGCTCGCGCTCACCGTCAACTTCCCCCACATCCCCGACCAGAAGGCCCGCATCGCGGCCCACGCCGACAACGTCCTCAACGTCTCCGGCATGGTCTTCGCCGCCGCCGTCTTCACCGGCGTCCTCACCGGCACCGGCATGGTCGACCACATGGCCAACTGCCTCGTGGGCGCCATCCCCGACGGCATGGGCCCGCACATGGGCCTGGTCACCGGCCTGCTGAGCCTGCCGCTCACCTACTTCATGTCGAACGACGGCTTCTACTTCGGCGTCCTGCCGGTGCTCGCCGAAGCCGGTCAGGCGCACGGCGTGTCGACGCTGGAGATCGCCCGCGCCTCGATCGTCGGCCAGCCGCTGCACATGTCCAGCCCGCTGGTGCCGGCCGTGTACGTCCTGGTCGGTATGGCCAAGGTCGAGTTCGGCGACCACACGCGGTTCGTGGTGAAGTGGGCCGTCCTGACGAGCCTGGTCATTCTCGCGGCGGGCATCCTGTTCGGCATCATCTGATCATCGGACCGGCTCCGTAGGAGTCGTGCGGGGCTCGGCGGTCGGCGGGTCCGGGAAGGACAGGATCATGGCGCCCGGTGGGAACCGCGGCTGGCTGCTCCGCCTCGTCATCGCCTTCGGCTTCGCGCAGGGGGCGGTGTCGATGGCCCGGCCCGCCGTCTCCTACCGGGCCCTCGCGCTGGGCGCGGACGAACGGGCGGTCGGTGTCATCGCCGGTGTGTACGCGCTGCTGCCGCTGTTCGCCGCCGTCCCCCTCGGGCGCCGCACCGACCACGGCCGCTGCGCGCCGTTGCTGCCCGTCGGCGTGGTGCTCATCGCCGGCGGCTGTGCGCTGAGCGGCATCGCCGGGTCCCTGTGGGCGACGGCCCTGTGGAGCGGCGTCATGGGCCTCGGGCACCTCTGCTTCGTCATCGGCGCCCAGTCACTGGTGGCCCGCCAGTCCGCGCCGCACGAACAGGACCGCAACTTCGGCCACTTCACCATCGGTGCCTCGCTCGGCCAGCTGGTGGGCCCCATCGCGGCGGGCGCCCTGATCGGCGGCCACGACATGGCGGGCAGCAGCGCGCTCGCCCTGGTGGCGGCGGGCGCGGGCGGGGCGGTCGCGTTCACGTCGCTGTGGCGCATCGAGCACCCGACGGCCGCCGAGTCCCGTACGGAACGGGGCACGCGCGTCCCGGTGGGGAGCATCCTGCGGGCCCGTGGTGTGCCCGCGGGCATCCTGATCAGCCTGTCCGTGCTGTCCGCGACCGACATCCTCACCGCCTACCTGCCGGTGGTCGGCGAGCACCGGGGCATCTCCCCGGCCGTGATCGGCGTACTGCTCAGCCTGCGGGCGGCGGCCACCATCGCCTGCCGGCTGGTGCTCACGCCCCTGCTGCGGCTGCTCGGCCGCACCGCGCTGCTCACGGTCACCTGTCTGCTGGCCGCCCTGCTGTGCGCCGGCGTCGCGCTGCCGGTGCCGGTGTGGGCGCTCGGGCTGATGCTGGTCGTCCTCGGCTTCTGCCTCGGCGTGGGCCAGCCGCTGTCCATGACGACCGTCGTCCAGGCGGCCCCCGACGGGGCCCGCTCCACCGCCCTCGCCCTGCGCCTGACCGGCAACCGCCTGGGCCAGGTCGCCGCACCCGCCGCGGCGGGTCTGATCGCCGGCGTGGCGGGTGCGGCCGCGCCGTTCGTGATGCTCGGCGCGCTGCTGCTGTTGTCCTCCGGCGTGGCCCTGCGCGCCCCGTCCACCGGACCGGCCGCGGACCGGCGACCCACCGTGGGTCAGGCCAGGAGCGGCCCCGGGGACGCTTCCGCGAACGGTCCCGGGGATGTGCGTCTTCGGCCGGCCCGGCGAACGCGTCTGCCCCGCCCCGGCCCGGCTGCCGGCCCTGGACGAGTGAGCCCACCGGGAAACCGCCCCCCGCAAGGGTGAGCCGCGCCACCATGGGAGCCGCCCCTGGTGCCGAAAAACTATCGGCGCTAGTTTGGGGCCGGACGACGAGGCCCGCCCGGAAGGAATCCGATGAAGGCACACGACGGCATGTACATCGACGGAGCCTGGCGACCCGCCGGCGGCCGGGACACGATCGACGTCGTGAACCCGGTCGACGAGCAGGTCATCGGCAAGGTCCCCGCCGGCACCGCCCTGGACGTCGACACCGCCGTACGGGCCGCCCGCGCCGCCCTGCCCGGCTGGGCCGCCACCCCGCCCGCCGAACGCGCCGCGCGCCTGGCCGCCCTGCGGGACGTGCTGGTGGCCCGCAAGGACGAGATCGCCGAGACCGTCACCGCCGAGCTGGGCTCGCCGCTGCAGTTCTCGCAGGCCGTGCACGCGGGCGCCCCGATCGCGGTCGCGGGCTCCTACGCCGAGCTGGCGGCGACGTACGCGTTCGAGGAGAAGGTCGGCAACTCCGTCGTCCACCACGAGCCGGTCGGCGTGGTCGGCGCCATCACCCCCTGGAACTACCCGCTCCACCAGATCGTCGCCAAGGCCGCCCCGGCGCTCGCGGCCGGCTGCACCGTCGTGCTGAAGCCCGCCGAGGACACCCCGCTCACCGCCCAGCTCTTCGCGGAGGCGGTGCACGAGGCGGGCGTCCCGGCGGGCGTCTTCAACCTGGTCACCGGCCTCGGCCCGGTCGCGGGACAGGCCCTCGCCGAGCACCCCGGTGTCGACCTGGTCTCCTTCACCGGCTCCACGGCCGTCGGCCGGCGGATCGGCGCCACCGCCGGCGCGGCCGTCAAGAAGGTCGCCCTCGAACTCGGCGGCAAGTCCGCCAACGTGATCCTCCCGAGCGCCGACCTCGCCAAGGCCGTGAACGTCGGCGTCGCCAACGTCATGTCCAACTCCGGCCAGACGTGCAGCGCCTGGACCCGCATGCTGGTCCACCGCGACCAGTACGACGAGGCCGTCGCGCTGGCCGCCGGGGCAGCCGCCAAGTACGGCGACCGGATCGGCCCCCTCGTCAACGCCAGGCAGCGGGAGCGGGTGCGCGGCTACATCGAGAAGGGCGTCGCCGAGGGCGCCCGCCTCGTCGCGGGCGGGCCCGAAGCCCCGCGCGAGCGGGGCTACTTCGTCAGCCCGACGGTCTTCGCCGACGTGACCGAGGAGATGACCATCGCCCAGGAGGAGATCTTCGGGCCGGTCCTGTCCGTCCTGCGCTACGAGGACGAGGAGGACGCCCTGCGGATCGCCAACGGCACGGTCTACGGCCTCGCCGGCGCCGTCTGGGCCGGGGACGAGGCCGAGGCGGTCGCCTTCGCCCGCCGCATGGACACCGGCCAGGTCGACATCAACGGCGGCCGCTTCAACCCGCTGGCCCCCTTCGGCGGCTACAAGCAGTCGGGCGTGGGCCGGGAACTCGGCCTGCACGGGCTCACCGAGTACCTCCAGACCAAGTCCCTCCAGTTCTAGCCAGGGAGTTGCCCACGTCATGGCCGTCCGCACCGCTGTCCGTGCCGCCGTCGTACCCGCCGTAGGCGCCCCGCTGGACGTCACCGGGATCGAGCTCCCGGAGCCCGGACCGGGGCAGGTCCGGGTGAAGCTCGCCGCCGCCGGGGTCTGCCACTCCGACCTGTCCCTGGCCAACGGCACCATGCGCGTGCCGCTCCCCGCCGTCCTCGGCCACGAGGGCGCCGGCACGGTCCTCTCCGTCGGCGAGGGCGTCACCCACCTCGCACCCGGCGACGGCGTCGTGCTCAACTGGGCCCCGTCCTGCGGCTCCTGCCACGCCTGCTCGCTCGGCGAGGTCTGGCTCTGCGCGAACGCCCTGGCCGGTGCCGCGAACGTGCACGCCCGCCGCGCCGACGACGGCACCGACCTGCACCCCGGCCTGAACGTCGCCGCGTTCGCCGAGGAGACGGTCGTGAGCGCCGGCTGCGTCCTGCCCGTGCCCGACGGCATCCCGCTCACCGACGCGGCGCTGCTCGGCTGCGCCGTCCTCACCGGCTACGGCGCCGTCCACCATTCGGCGAAGGTCCGCCGGGGCGAGACGGTCGCGGTGTTCGGCGTCGGGGGAGTGGGCCTCGCCACCCTCCAGGCGGCCCGGATCGCGGGCGCCTCCAGGATCGTCGCCGTCGACGTCTCCCCCGAGAAGGAGGGGCTGGCCCGCGCCGCCGGGGCCACCGACTACCTCGTCGCCTCCGACACCACCGCCCGTGAGATCCGCGCCCTCACCGGCAAGCAGGGCGTCGACGTCGCCGTCGAGTGCGTCGGCCGCGCGGCCACCATCCGCACCACGTGGGAGTCCACCCGGCGCGGCGGCCGCACCACGGTCGTCGGCATCGGCGGCAAGGACCAGCGGGTCACCTTCAACGCCCTGGAGATCTTCCACTGGGGCCGCACCCTCTCCGGCTGCGTCTACGGCAACGCCGACCCCGCCCGGGACCTCCCGGTGCTCGCCGAGCACGTCCGCGCCGGCCGCCTGGACCTCGGAGCCCTGGTGACCGAGCGCACTGCGCTGGACGGCATCCCGGCGGCCTTCGAGAACATGCTGGCAGGCAAGGGCGGCCGGGCGCTGGTGGTCTTCTAGGCCGTTCCGGACCGGTCCGGACGTCCTGGGCTGTTCCAGCGCGTTCCGGACCGGCCCTGGCGTCGGCCCACGTCGTCACGGCGCGGGTCCGGGGCGGGGCCGGCCCGCTCCGGACCCGCCCCCGCGCGCCTCCTCGACCGCGACACCGCCACGCCCGCCAGACACAGCGCGCCGCCCGCCAGGGTCAGCAGCCCCGGCACCTCACCCAGTACCAGCCACGACATCAGGACGACGAGGGCGGGCACGGCGTACGTGGTCGCGCCCATGCGGCCGGCGGTCGTACGGGCCAGGGCGTACGCCCAGGTCGTGAAGGCGAGCGCGGTCGGGAACACGCCCAGGTACACCATGTTGAGCGTCGCGGAGAGCGGCGCGTCGGCCGCCTCGTGCACCAGCTGCCCCGTGAACGGCAGGCAGACCACCGCTCCGACCAGGCAGCCGAACGTCGTCACCTGCAGCGCGCTCGCGCGGCCCAGGGCGGGCTTCTGGGCGACCACCCCGCCCGCGTAGGCCACGGCGGCCAGCAGGCACAGCACCACCCCGAACAGCGAGGAACCGCCCTCGCCGGACATGGACAGGCCCACGGTCACCGCACCGGCGAAGGACACCGCCATCCCCGCCAGCAGCCGTGGCGGCAGCGCGTCCCCGAGCAGCCGGGCGCCGAGCAGCGCGATGAGGATCGGGCCGACGTTCACCACGAGGGCGGCCGTACCGGCGTCCACCCGCTGCTCGCCCCAGTTCAGGACGACCATGTAGAAGCCGAACCACAGCAGCCCCGATATCGCGATCCCGCGCCGGGCCGACCGCGGTGGCAGTCCCTCCCGGCGCAGCAGACAGATCGCCCCGAGCGTCAGCGCACCCGACAGCAGCCGGCCGAGCGCCAGCGCGCCCGGCGAGTACGCCTCGCCCGCACTGCGGATCGAGACGAAGGCGGAGGCCCACAGGACCACGGTGACCGTGGCGGCGCCGGCCGCGAGCAGGCGCGGACGCCGGGAGGAGGCGTCGGGACGGGAGGAGGCGTCGGGACGGACGGTGCGCATGATGCTCCAGAGGCTGGGGACGCGACGGTCTCGGGACTCGCGGACTTCGGACCTGGCCGTTGGTCGCTGGCCGTTGGCCGTTGGCCGCTGGTTGTGGACGTGGACGTGGCACCACGGTGCTCAGCGCAGCACCACCGGGTCGATGCCCAGCAGTTCGGACAGCGCGTCCTCGCCCGCCGGTGTCACCTTCACCGCCCGTTCCGAGCCGATGCGCACGCACCAGCCCGTGTCCAGGGCGTGCCGGCACAGGGCCGCGCCCGCGACGCCCGCGAGGTGGGGGCGGCGTTCGGTCCAGTCGAGGCAGGCCCTGGCCAGCGGCCGGCGACCGGTGGGCTCCAGCGGAATGCCGGCGGTGACGAACCATCCGAGCCCCGCGTCCGTGAGCGCGAAGCCGGTGTCCTGGCGCAGCAGTCCGCGCCCGGTCAGCGCGTCGGTGACCGTGATGCCGAGCCGCCCGGCGAGGTGGTCGTAGCAGGTGCGCCCCCGGGCCATCGCGGCCCCGGCGCCCGACGCCCGCAGCGTGCGCGGACGCCGTGCCGCCGCCGTCGGCGCCACCTGGGCGGCCAGGTCCTCCACCAACTGCGCGACCCGTTCGTCCGCCAGGCGCACGTACCGGTGCCGCCCCTGGCGCTCCTCGGCGAGGAGGCCGCCCGCGACGAGCTTGCTCAGGTGCTCGCTGAGCGTCGACGCGGCGACCCCCGCGTGCCGGGCCAGCTCACCGGCGGTCCACGCCCGCCCGTCGAGCAGCGCCAGCAGACACGCGGCTCTGGTCTCGTCCGCGATCAGCCCGGCCAGCCGTGCCAGCCCGGGCGCCTCGGCGTCCTTGTCGGTCATGCCTCCCAGGATGCGGGAGTCACGGTTCGGCGGGCGCCGAAGTGTCCTCAGGCGCTCTCCGTCACCTGCTCGTACTGCTGCGCCAGCCCGTCGAGCAGCGCCGCGAGGCCGGTCTCGAAGGCCCGCTCGTCGATCTTCTCCTGCTGCTCGGCGAGGAGGTGGGCCTGCTGCAGGTGCGGGTAGTCGGCGGGGTCGTAGGCGCCGGCGTCGTCCACGAAGCCCGCGGCGAAGGAACCGAGCGCCGAGCCCATGATGAAGTACCGCATCAGCGCGCCGATGGACGTGGCCTGGGCCGGGGGCCAGCCCGCCGCGACCATCGCGCCGTAGACGGCGTCGGCCAGGTGCAGCGCGGCCGGGCGGCGGCCGGGACCGTGGGCCAGGACCGGGACGATGTTGGGGTGGTCGCGCAGCGCCGCCCGGTAGGAGACGGCCCAGTCGTGCAGTGCGGTCCGCCAGTCCCGGCCGTCCTCGAACATCGACAGGTCGACCTGCGCGCTCACCGAGTCGGCGACCGCCTCAAGGATCTCGTCCTTGGTGCGGAAGTGGTTGTAGAGCGAGGGCCCGCTGACACCCAGTTCCGCGGCGAGCCGGCGCGTGGAGACGGCCGCGAGGCCCTCCGCGTCCACCAGCGCGCGGGCCGTCTCGATGATCCGGTCGGTGCTGAGCAGGGGCTTGCGCGGTCGGGCCATGGCGCACATAGTAGGGCTGCGGACCTAAACTAGCAGTGCTAATTTAAAGGTCCGGCTTTCAAGGTCCGCCGTTCCGGACCTTCCGTCCTCCCTGCCTCCCTCCCTTCCCGCCCTCCTTCCCTCCTTCCCTCCTTCCCTCCTTCCCTCCTTCCCTCCTTCCTTCCTCTCTTCCTTTCCCGACCGTCTTCTGTGGGGTGACTCGGCATGAATCTGGAGCTCAGCGAGGAGCAGAGCGCCGTACGGCGGCTCGCCCGGGACTTCGTGGAGCGTGAGATCGCCCCCCACGTCGTGGACTGGGACCGCGCCGAGGAGGTGGACCGGTCCATCGTGAAGAAACTCGGCGAGGTCGGCTTCCTCGGCCTGACCGTCGACGAGGAGTACGGCGGTTGCGGTGGCGACCACCTCGCGTACTGCCTGGTGACGGAGGAGCTGGGCCGCGGCGACAGCTCCGTGCGCGGCATCGTCTCCGTCTCCCTCGGCCTGGTCGCCAAGACCATCGCCGCCTGGGGGGACGAGGAGCAGAAGCGGCGCTGGCTGCCGGGGCTCACCTCCGGCGAGTACGTCGGCTGCTTCGGCCTGACCGAGCCCGGCACGGGGTCGGACGCCGGGAACCTGACCACCCGCGCGGTCCGCGACGGCGACGACTACGTCATCAACGGCACCAAGACGTTCATCACCAACGGCACCTGGGCCGACGTGGTGCTGCTCTTCGCACGCTCCACGGACGCCCCCGGCCACAAGGGCGTCTCCGCCTTCCTCGTCCCGGCCGACACCCCGGGCCTGACCCGCCGCACCATCCACGGCAAGCTCGGGCTGCGCGGCCAGGCCACCGCCGAACTGGTCCTGGAGGACGTCCGCGTCCCCGGCTCCGCGATGCTGGCCCCCGAGGGCAAGGGCTTCTCGGTCGCCATGTCCGCCCTGGCCAAGGGGCGGATGTCGGTCGCGGCCGGCTGCGTCGGCATAGCCCAGGCCGCCCTGGACGCGGCCGTGCGGTACGCGGGCGAGCGCGAGCAGTTCGGGAAGACCATCGCCCACCACCAGCTGGTGCAGGAACTGATCAGCGACATCGCCCTCGACGTGGACGCGGCCCGGCTGCTGACCTGGCGGGTCGCCGACCTGATCGACCGCGGCCGGCCCTTCACCGTCGAGTCCTCCAAGGCCAAGCTCTTCGCCTCGGAGGCCGCCGTCCGCGCCGCCAACAACGCCCTCCAGGTCTTCGGCGGCTACGGCTACATCGACGAGTATCCGGCCGGAAAGCTGCTGCGGGACGCCCGCGTGATGACCCTCTACGAGGGCACCAGTCAGATCCAGAAGCTGGTCATCGGGCGCGCGCTGACCGGGGTCTCGGCCTTCTGAGTGCCCGAACCGAGTGCCCGAGCTGGTGCCTGGACTGAGTACCCGAACTGAGTACCCGGGCGGATGTGGCCCCGGCCACATCCGCCGACCCTTGTCCCCATGAGTGACACACCGGTCAAGCAGCAGAGCACGGCGGCCTTCTACGGGCAGGCCGTGGCCTCGTTCGCGGTGGCGATGACCGCCACCGCCATCGGCATCTACAACCTCCAGGCCGACGCCTGGGTGCGCGCCTTCCTGGCCATCGCCGTCCTGTACCTCGTCACCTCGGCCTTCACGCTGGCCAAGATCATCCGGGACCGTCAGGAGGCCGGGCAGATCGTGAGCCGCGTCGACCAGGCCCGGCTGGAGAAGCTCCTCGCCGAGCACGACCCCTTCGAGAAGCTGGGCTGATCCGTCCGTGTGGCGGCTGCCCTAAGCGACCGCTCAGCGTCGGCGGGTATGGTGGTGCTCCTGTCACCGAGAGGGGCGAACAAGCGATGAGTACGGCGGCCGAGACGGCGGGCGGCGACATCGAGCCGTGGGAAGAGGTCACCCCCGACGCGGCCCGGCGACTCCTGGTCGCCGCCGTGGAGGCCTTCGCCGAGCGCGGGTACCACGCGACCACGACCCGCGACATCGCCGGGCGGGCCGGCATGAGCCCGGCCGCGCTCTACATCCACTACAAGACCAAGGAAGAGCTGCTCCACCGCATCAGCCGCATCGGCCACGACCGGGCGCTCGCCATCCTGCGGACGGCGTCCCAGGGGGAGGGCGGTGCCACCGAGCGCCTCGCCGACGCCGTGAGTTCCTTCGTGCGCTGGCACGCGGGGCGGCGCACCACCGCACGCGTGGTGCAGTACGAGCTCGACGCGCTCGGCCCCGAGGCCCGCGACGAGATCCTCGCGCTGCGCCGGCAGGTCGACGCCGAGGTGCGCGGGATCATCGAGGAGGGTGTGGCCTCGGGCGAGTTCGACGTGCCCGACGTGCGCGGTACGACCCTCGCCGTGCTGTCGCTCTGCATCGACGTGGCCCGCTGGTTCAACGTGAACGGCCCCCGGACGCCCGACGAGGTCGGCGCGCTCTACGCCGACCTCGTCCTGCGGATGGTGGGAGCGGAGGCGCCCGGCGCCGCTCAGAGGTAGTAGCGCGAGACGGACTCGGCGACGCACACCGGCTTGTCGCCGCCCTCGCGCTCCACGGTGAAGGCGACCGTCACCTGGATCCCTCCCTCGACGTCCTCGACGCCGGTGATCGTCGCCGTGGCGCGCAGTCGCGAGCCGACCGGGACGGGGGAGGGGAAGCGCACCTTGTTGGTGCCGTAGTTGACGCCCATCTTCACGCCCTCGACCCGGATCAGCTGCGGTCCGAAGAGCGGAAGCAGCGACAGGGTCAGGTAGCCGTGCGCGATGGTGGTCCCGAACGGACCCGCCGCGGCCTTCTCCGGGTCCACGTGGATCCACTGGTGGTCGCCGGTGGCCTCCGCGAACAGGTCGATCCGCTTCTGGTCGACGTCCAGCCAGTCGGTGTGTCCCAGCGGCTCGCCCACCGCCGCCTTCATGTCGTCGGCGGATGTGAAGATCCTCGGCTCTGCCATGTCCCGGCCTCCCGCGTCGAAGTCTAAGCGACTGCTTAGCATGGTCGTCGGCAAGGCCCGTGTCAACGGACCGGGCGGGTGACGCGGTAGGTAGGCTTCGAGGGGTGCCTCAGATTCCCGAGAAGATCCACGAGCTCACGGTCGGCCAGCTCGCCGCGCGCAGCGGTGCCGCCGTCTCCGCCCTGCATTTCTACGAGTCCAAGGGCCTGATCAGCAGCCGCCGCACCTCCGGCAACCAGCGTCGCTTCAGCCGTGACACGCTGCGCCGGGTCGCCTTCGTCCGCGCAGCCCAACGGGTCGGCATCCCGCTGGCCACGATCCGCGAGGCGCTCGCCGAACTGCCCGAGGAGCGCACGCCCACGCGGGACGACTGGGCCCGGCTGTCCGAGTCCTGGCGGTCCGAGCTGGACGAACGCATCAAGCAGCTCAACCGGCTGCGCGATCACCTCACCGACTGCATCGGCTGCGGATGCCTCTCCCTGGACAGCTGCGTCCTGTCCAACCCCGACGACGCCTTCGGTGAGCGCCGTGCCGGCTCGCGCCTGCTGGTGGAGCGCCGCCGCGAGGCCAACACCCGCGACAAGCGCGCGAGTCGCGCCCCTGAGCGGGAGACGGAGTGCTGCGGCTGACCGGCGCGGTGCCCGGCCGCGGGCCGGCGGGGGCCTGCTCCGACCCTCCCGCACCCCGCACCGGGCGGGGGGATCCGGCCGAGCGGGCGGTGCGCGGCCATGACGCGATCGCCGTGGAGACCTGCGCCACCCCCATGGTGCCGGTCGCCACGCCGCACCGGTCGGCCGCGGCCCCGCACGGCCCGTCGGGGGTGCGGCATCCTCCGGCACACCCCCGCGGGTCGGCTACGCCGACATCAGCAGTCGTCGCCCCCGCCTGGCCTCCGCCAGCGCGTCGGCGGTGAGGACGGGCCGGGGGACGAGTATCCCGCAGTCCGTGCAGACGGGCCCCGTCGACGGTTCGTGGTCGAGGTCGTACTTCCAGACGAGGCGCTCCCCGTCGCACACCGGGCACGCCGACCCCGGTTCGCGCTCCAGGGCGGAGATCAGCCGGCGCAGCACCTCCGCCAAGGGCCCGTCGGGGTGCACCCGGGGGTCGTCGCACCAGGCGACACCGAAACCGCCCCAGGTCAGCCGGTGCCAGTCGTCCACACTGCCCGGCCTGCGCAGCCCGTCGTGCTTCTCCTTCCTGCGCCGCTCGGCGAACCCGGCCTCGTAGGCCAGCCACACCGAACGCGCCTCCTCCAGCTCCTCCAGTGCGGCCACGAGCCGCGCCGGGTCGGGGGAGCGGTCCTCGAGGCCGAATCCGGCCCGGGAACACAGATGGTCCCAGGTCGCCCTGTGCCCGTAAGGGGCGAACCGCTCAAGGCACTTGCGCAGCGAATAGCGCCGTAGCGCCAGGTCGCACCGTGGATCGCGGACCTGTCTCGCCAGACTCCGGAAACCGGCCATCGCCCTGCACCTCCGTCACACCTGCACCTGTACTTCGGTCACTTCGGCGTCGTCGTAGGGACGTCGCCGAATAGACGTATCGACACGCGATTCGGCTCCATCCGATCTCCGACGCCCTCATCAGCCGATCCACCCGTTCCGAAAAGTGACGCGTGTTCATCTTCCAACTCGGGGATACCGGCGGTAACGTCCGGCCCACCCCCGTCGGGAGGAGCTGCCATGCCACGGCGCACCCCACGCAACGCCCTCGACACACTGAGAACTCCCCGCGGCTTCCACGGGTTCCTGAAGGGCGCATCCGTATGCGCCCTCATCGCCGGTCTTTTGTCCCCGCTTTCCCCGGCGATCGCCGCCGATGCCGTCATCGACACCGGCACGACCGCGAAAGCAGCGGCGAACGACCACTGCGGCGGCCAGTGTTCCGACATCCTGCCGCCCGGCCAGAACGGCAACGCCACCCTCGCCCAGATCCTCCTCAACCAGGCCTTCGGCACCCAGCCCGCCCACGCCGAGGACCAGCTCGGCCCCTACGCGAAGCTCGCCACCGGCTACCCGGGCCTCACCGACGACGAGGTCGACACCTTCTTCAACGACGCCTCCTTCGGCGTCCCCGCCGACCAGGTCGCCTCCACCGTCCGCCCCGCCGGCCGCGACGACGTGACCATCGTCCGCGACAAGAAGACCGGTGTGCCGCACATCACCGGCACCACCCGCTACGGCACCGAGTTCGGCGCCGGATACGCGGCCGCACAGGACCGGCTGTGGCTGATGGACCTCTTCCGGCACGTCGGGCGCGGCCAGTTGACCCCCTTCGCCGGCGGCGCCCCCGCGAACCAGGGCCTGGAGCAGCAGTTCTGGCGCAGCGCCCCCTACACCGAAGCCGAACTCGAGGCGCAGATCGAGAGCGCCGCCGCCAAGGCCGGTGAGCGCGGGAAACTGGCCCTGGCCGACGTGGACGCCTACGTGGCCGGCGTCAACGCCTACATCGACGCCTCCGACAAGGGCCGGTACTTCCCCGGCGAGTACGTCCTGACCGGCCACAAGGACGCCATCACCAACGCCGGCACCATCGAGCACTTCAAGCGCACCGACCTGATCGCGCTGGCCTCCGTCATCGGCTCCCTCTTCGGCGCCGGGGGCGGCGGCGAGGTCAACAACGCGCTGTCGCTGCTCGCCGCCCAGGAGAAGTACGGCGTGGCCGAGGGCACGAGGGTCTGGGAGTCCTTCCGCCAGCGCAACGACCCCGAGGCCGTCCTCACCCAGCAGGACGGCAGCTTCCCGTACCTGGGGAAGCCCGACGACCCGCAGGGCCGCGCCCTGCCCGACGCCGGCTCGGTGGTGGCGGAGCCCCTGGTGCACGACCGTACGGGCAGCGCCGCCGCACCGAGCGCGACCGGCGCCTCCGCCACCGCCGCCGACGCGGCCGTCACCTCGGCCCGGCGCGGCATGTCGAACGCCCTCGTGGTGAGCGGCGAGCACACCGCGAGCGGCCACCCGATCGCCGTCTTCGGTCCGCAGACGGGCTACTTCGCACCCCAGCTCCTCATGCTCCAGGAGATCCAGGGCCCCGGCATCAGCGCCCGCGGCGCCTCCTTCGCGGGCCTGAGCATGTACGTCGAACTCGGCCGCGGCCAGGACTACGCGTGGAGCGCGACCACGTCGGGCCAGGACATCATCGACACCTACGCCGTCGAGCTGTGCCAGGACGACTACCACTACCTCCACCGCGGCACCTGCACGCCGATGGAGAAGGTCGAACGGAAGAACGCCTGGAAGCCGACGGTCGCCGACGGCACGAAGGCCGGCTCCTACACGATGCGGGTCTGGCGCACGAAGTACGGCCCGGTCGAGTACCGCGCCACGGTGGACGGCAAGAAGGTCGCCTACACCTCCCTGCGCTCGTCGTTCATGCACGAGGCCGACTCGATCATCGGCTTCCAGATGCTGAACGACCCGGAGTACCTGAACGGCCCCGAGCGCTTCCAGAGCGCGGTGCAGCACATCAACTACACCTTCAACTGGTTCTACGCCGACTCCCGGCGCACCGCGTACTACAACAGCGGCGACAACCCGGTGCGGGCGAGCGGCGTCGACGCCGACTTCCCGGTCCGGGCCCGGCCGGCGTACGAGTGGCGGGACTGGGACCCGGCCGCCAACACGGCCCGGTACACCCCCGCGGCGGCCCACCCGCGGTCACTGGACCAGGACTACTACGTCTCCTGGAACAACAAACAGGCCAGGGACTACACCACCGCCCCCTGGGGCAACGGCTCCGTGCACCGCGGCAACCTGCTCGACGACCGCGTGAAGAAGCTGGTCGCCGACGGCGGCGTCACCCGGGCCGCGCTGGTGAAGGCGATGGCCGAGGCGGGCCTCGCCGACCTGCGCGCCGAGGACGTACTGCCGGACCTGCTGAAGGTGATCGACTCCGCGCCGGTCACCGACCCCGCGGTGAGGACGGCCGTGGACCGGCTCAGGGCGTGGCGGGCGGCGGGCGGCCTGCGCACGGAGACCTCCGCCGGCTCGAAGAAGTACGCCCACGCCGACGCGATCCGCACCCTGGACGCCTGGTGGCCGCTGCTGGTGAGGGCCGAGTTCGAACCCGGCCTCGGCAGCGACCTGTACACCGCCTTCACCCGTAACCTGCCCGTCGACGAGTCCCCGTCCGCCGCCCACGGCCCGACCGGCGCGCACGCCGGCAGCGCCTTCCAGTACGGCTGGTGGAGCTATGTCGACAAGGACATCCGGGCCGTGCTCGGCGAACCCGTCAAGGGGCCGCTCGCGCGCGCGTACTGCGGTGGCGGCGACCTCGCCGGCTGCCGGGACACCCTGGTCGCCACCCTGAAGGAGGCGGCGGGCCGGACGGCCGCCCAGGTCTATCCCGGTGACGACAACTGCGCGGCGGGCGACCAGTGGTGTGCCGACTCGGTGATCCACCGCACCCTCGGCGGCATCAGGCACGGCGGCATCGGCTGGCAGAACCGGCCGACCTACCAGCAGGTCGTGGAGTTCACGTCCCACAGGTGACCGGCCGGCACCCGGTCAGCGATAGAGCAGGTACTGGCGGCGCGTCCTGCGGAACGCCGCCAGTTCCCGCTGCCAGGCGCCCACCACCTCGTCGGTGTCCGCGCCCGCGTCGATCATCGTGCGCACCCGCGTGGAGCCGGTGAGCCGGTCGATCCAGTGGTCCGGCCGCCAGGCGAAGCCGTCCCAGCTCCGCCTGGCGGTCACCAGGAGAGCGATGCCGGTGCGCACCGGGTCGAAGGCCGCCCGGTCGTGCACGTGGAGCTGCACGCCGCCCACGGTCTTCCCCTGGAACTTGGAGAAGGTGGGCGCGAAGTACGCCTCCCTGAAGCGCACGCCGGGCAGGCCGAGGCCGTTCACGGCGGCGGCCCAGCTCCCGTCGACGCCCTCGGCCCCCAGCAGTTCGAAGGGGCGGGTCGTGCCGCGCCCCTCCGAGAGGTTCGTGCCCTCGAACAGACACGTCCCCGAGTACACCAGCGCGCATTCGGGCGTCGGCATGTTCGGGCTCGGCGGCACCCAGGGCAGCCCCGAGGCGTCGTGGAAGTCCGAGCGCCTCCAGCCCGTCATCGTCACCGTCTCCAGCGGGACCGGGGACGGCAGGAACTCGCCGTTGAAGAGCCGCGCCAGCTCGGCGACCGTCATGCCGTGCGCCTGCGCGATCGGCCGCCGTCCGACGAAGGACGCGAACTCCTCGTGCAGGACGGGGCCCAGCGCCGCCCGCCCGGTCACCGGGTTCGGCCGGTCCAGGACCACGAACCGCTTGCCCGCGAGCCGCGCCGCCTCCATGCAGTCGAACAGTGTCCAGATGTACGTGTAGAAGCGCGCGCCCACGTCCTGGATGTCGAAGACGACGGTGTCCACCCCGGACGCCGTGAAGATGTCCGCGAGCGGCTGTCCGCTCTTCAGGTACGTGTCGTAGACCGGCAGCCCGGTCGCGGGGTCGTCGTGGCGGCCCTCGGAGCCGCCCGCCTGCGCGGTGCCGCGGAAGCCGTGCTCGGGGCCGAAGACGGCGGTCAGGTCCACGCGGTCGTCGGCGTGCATGACGTCGACGATGTGGCGTACGTCCCGGGTGATGCCGGTCGGATTGGTGACGATGCCGACCCGCTGCCCGTCGAGCGGGGCGTAACCGTCGTCGGCCAGGCGCTCGAAGCCGGTGCGCAGCCCACGGCCGCCGTGGCCCGCGGGCGCCGCCTGCGCGGTGCCCGCGGCGGCCGTGGTGCCGGCCGCGACCGCGGCCGTGGTGGCGAACAGGGTCCGTCTGGACAGCGTCATGCGGTGACCTCCGTGATCGCGGCGGGTGTCATGCGCACGCACGCTAACCCGCGTCCCGGGCCGCGCGGAACGACGCGAACCGCGTTTCACCCCTTCCGCCGCACATACCGACTGGTTAGTCTGGCGCTGCGGCGCTGCCGCCGCGTGGGTGTCGCAGCCGTGTGAAGGAGACCGATGGTGGAAGCCGTTCAGGATGCCGGAGTCGTCGTCACCGGGGCGGGAGGCGGCATCGGCGCCGCCCTGGCCCGCCGCTTCGCCGCCGGGGGCGCGCGCGTCGTCGTCAACGACCTGGACGCCGCCCGGGCGAAGGCCGTCGCCGACGAGATCGGCGGCATCGCGGTCCCCGGCGACGCCTCCGTGGTCGTCGCCGAGGCCCGGGAGGCGCTGGGCGGCAGGGTCGACGTGTACTGCGCCAACGCGGGCGTGGGCTCCGGCGGTTCCGAGGCGGCGGACGAGGCCGTCTGGGCGCTGGCCTGGGACGTCAACGTCATGGCACACGTCCGCGCGGCCCACGAACTGATCCCCGACTGGCTGGAGCGCGGCAGCGGCCGTTTCGTCTCCACCGTCTCCGCCGCCGGCCTGCTCACCATGATCGGCGCCGCGCCCTACAGCGTCACCAAGCACGGTGCCTACGCCTTCGCCGAGTGGCTTTCCCTGACGTACCGCCACCGCGGGATCAAGGTGCACGCCATCTGCCCGCAGGGGGTGCGCACCGACATGCTCACCGCGAGCGGCAGCGCCGGCGACCTGGTGCTCCGGCCCACCGCGATCGAGCCGCAGGACGTGGCGGACGCCCTCTTCAAGGGCATCGAGGAGGACCGCTTCCTGATCCTGCCGCACCCCGAGGTCGCCGCGTACTACCAGGCGCGCGCCGCCGAGCCGGACCGGTGGCTGCACGGCATGAACCGCCTCCAGCGCCAGTGGGAGGAGTCGACGGCGCGGTGACCGGCTCCCGGTACGCGGCCGAGGCCCGGCCCGCCGGCCGGCGCCCCCGACACGGGCTTTCCACGCCGCACAACGTGAGCACCCGCGCCAGGTGGAGGTCCTGCCCGACGCGCCGGGGACGGCGGGTGGGAAGATCCTCCGTCGGGACGTGCGTTCCCGCACGCACCAGAACGGACAGTGAAACGGAAAGGCAGGTGACGGCAGTGCCCAGGACCACGGACGGGGACGGCACTCCGGTGCCGCAGCGGCTCCTGGCCGCCGCCACCCGGCTCTTCGCCGAGCAGGGCTACGACCGCACCTCGGTACAGGAGATCGTGGAGGCGGCCGGCGTCACCAAGGGGGCGCTGTACCACTACTTCGGCTCCAAGGACGACCTCCTGCACGAGGTGTACGCGCGCGTGCTGCGCCTCCAGCAGGAACGCCTGGACGCCTTCGCGGACTCCGACGAGCCCGTCGAGAAGCGGGTCCGGGACGCGGCGGCCGACGTCGTCGTCACGACGATCGAGAACCTCGACGACGCGTCGATCTTCTTCCGCTCCATGCACCAGCTGAGCCCCGAGAAGAACAAGCAGGTGCGCGCCGAGCGCCGGCGCTACCACGAGCGCTTCCGCGCGCTCATCGAGGAGGGCCAGCGGGCCGGCGTCTTCACCAAGGAGGCACCGGCCGACCTGGTGGTCGACTACCACTTCGGCTCCGTCCACCACCTGTCCACCTGGTACCGCCCCGACGGCCCGCTCAGCCCGCAGGAAGTCGCCGACCACCTGGCCGACCTGCTGCTGCGATCCCTGCGCCCGTGAGACGACACCCGGTGGGGGCGGTACGGGGTTCCCGCACCGCCCCCACCGGGTGGGGCACCGCCTCGCCGCGGAGCCTCAGAGGTACTTCTTGATCTCCCGGCGCGCCAGCGAGCGCTGGTGGACCTCGTCCGGACCGTCGGCGATCATCAGCGTCCGGGCGCCCGCGTAGAGCTCGGCCAGCGGGAAGTCCTGGCTCACACCCCCCGCGCCGTGCAGCTGGATCGCCCGGTCGATGATGTCGACCACCGCGCGGGGCGTGGCGATCTTGATGGCCTGGATCTCGGTGTGGGCGCCCCGGTTGCCGACGGTGTCCATCAGCCAGGCGGTCTTCAGCACCAGCAGCCGCAACTGCTCGACGGTGACCCGCGCGTCCGCGATCCAGTTGTGGACGACGCCCTGCTGGGCCAGCTCCTTGCCGAAGGCCGTGCGCGACACCGCCCGCCTGCACATCAGCTCGATCGCCCGCTCGGCCATGCCGATCAGCCGCATGCAGTGGTGGATGCGGCCCGGACCCAGTCGGGCCTGGGCGATGGCGAAGCCGCCGCCCTCCTCGCCGATCAGGTTCGACACCGGCACGCGCGCGTGGTCGAAGGTCACCTCGGCGTGGCCACCGTGGTAGTGGTCCTCGTAGCCGAAGACCTGCATGGCCCGGTCGACGCTCACCCCGGGCGTGTCGCGCGGGACCAGCACCATCGACTGCTGGCGGCGGATGTCGTCGCCCTCCGGGTCGGTCTTGCCCATCACGATGAAGATCCTGCAGTCCGGGTTCATCGCCCCGGAGATGTACCACTTGCGGCCGGTGATGACGTACTCGTCCGTGCCGTCGGAGGCTCGCTCGATGCGCGTGGTGATGTTCGTGGCGTCCGAGGAGGCCACGTCCGGCTCGGTCATCGCGAACGCCGAGCGGATCTCCCCGGCGAGCAGGGGTTCGAGCCACTGCTTCTTCTGCCGCTCGTCGGCGAACTGGGCCAGCACCTCCATGTTCCCCGTGTCCGGCGCCGCGCAGTTCGTCGCGGTGGGTGCCAGGTGCGGGCTGCGGCCGGTGATCTCGGCGAGCGGCGCGTACTGGAGGTTGGTGAGGCCCGCACCGTACACGGCGTCGGGGAGGAAGAGGTTCCACAGGCCCTGGCGGCGGGCCTCGGCCTTCAGGTCCTCCACCACCTGGGGGGTGTCCCAGGGGGAGGCGAGCCGGGCGCGCTGCTCGTGGGCGACCTGCTCGGCGGGGTAGACGTACTCGTCCATGAAGGCGAGCAGCTTGGCGCGGAGTTCCTCGGTGCGTGCGTCGAACGCGAAGTCCATGGCGGGTCAGCCCTCCTGAAGGGTGGTCAGGCCGTGCTCGATGAAGACGGGGACGAGTTCGCCGATGCGGTCGAAGCCGCGGCCGACCGTCCGGCCCAGCGTGTAGCGGTAGTGGATGCCCTCCAGGATCACGGCGAGTTTGAACCAGGCGAACGCCGTGTACCAGGCGACCGAGGACACGTCGCGTCCCGAGCGCGCGGCGTACCGCTCGACGAGCTCGGAGGGGGCGGGGTGGCCCGGGGCCTCGGCCGTGGTGGAGACGGGGGAGTCGGGCACGGCCAGCGGCCGGCTGTACATCACCAGCAGGCCGAGGTCGGTGAGGGGGTCGCCCAGGGTGGACATCTCCCAGTCGAGGACCGCCCTGATCTCGTCGTCGGCGCCGCCGATCAGGACGTTGTCGAGGCGGTAGTCGCCGTGCACGACGGTCGGGGCCGGGGAGACCGGCAGCTCCCGGCCGAGCGTGGCGTGCAGCTCGTCGATGCCGGCCAGGTCGCGGTTGCGGGAGGCGTCCAGCTGCTTGGCCCAGCGCCGGAGCTGGCGGTCCAGGAAGCCCTCGGGACGGCCGAAGCCGGCGAGGCCCACCTCGCCGGGGTCCACCGCGTGCAGCTCGACGAGCGTGTCGACCAGGTTCAGCACGGCGGCCCTGGTGCGCTCCGGACCGAGCGGGGCGAGCTGCTCGGCGGTGCGGTACGGAGTGCCCTCGACGAACTCCATGACGTAGAACGGCGCTCTGAGGACGTCCTCGTCCTCGCAGAGGAGGACCGGCCGCGGCACCGGTACGTCCGTCGGGTGGAGAGCGCTGATCACCCGGTGCTCGCGCTTCATGTCGTGCGCGGTGGCCAGGACGTGGCCGAGCGGAGGGCGACGGACCACCCACTTCGACGTGCCGTCGTCGAGCGCGTAGGTGAGGTTGGAGCGTCCGCCCTCGATCAGCCGACCGGACAGCGGGCCGTTCACCAGGCCGGGCCGCTCGCGGTCGAGCAGGCCGCGCAACCGGTCGAGATCGAGTCCGGGCGGGTGGTCGGGGCTCATCGTCGCTCCTCTGGCAGGTGGACCATACCCGACTCATGATGCCGACCGGTCGGTATGCCGTCCAGAGGGAGGACGGAACGTGATCGGGCCCACGATAGGCCGACGGCTCCCTGCGCGGGGCGCGGGAGCCGCCGGGAGCGTGTCGCCGTCGGTCAGTGGTCGTCGGTCAGTGGTCGTCCCAGTGGCCGTCGTGCGCGGCGTGCCGGTGGCCGTCGTGGAGGTAGTCGACGTGGTCGCCGTGGGGCACGCGCGCGTGCCCGCAGTCCGCGCCGTGGCGGTGCTCGTGGCTCTCGTGGGCGGTGTGCCCGGCGGGCTCGCACTCGTCCCAGTGGCCGCCGTGCGCGCGGTGCAGGTGCCCGTCGTGCGCGTAGTCGACGTGGTCGCCGTGGGGCACCTCGGTGTGCCCGCAGCCGGGGCCGTGCGCGTGTGCGTGGGTGGCGTGCTCCTGGTGCAGGGTGGTCATGGCGCTCACCTCGACGGTGCATCTCCGGGGATTCGGCTTGCGTGACGTCCGGGTACCCCGGAGGGTCGGTGCCATGAAGGCGATCAGCTACGCGCAGTACGGCGGCCCCGAGGTGCTGGAGTACGGAGAGGTCCCGGATCCGCGGGTCGGGCCCGACTCGGTGCTGGTGGAGGTGCGGGCCGCCGCCGTCAATCCCGTCGACTGGAAGTGCCGCGACGGTCATCTCGACGCGATCCTCCAGCCGGTCTTCCCCGTCGTCCCCGGGTGGGACGTGGCGGGGGTCGTGGTACGGCCCGGGGCCGCCGTCACGGAGTTCGCCGCGGGGGACGAGGTCGTCGGCTACGTCCGCGAGGACTTCCTCTCCAGGGGGACCTTCGCCGAGTACGTGGCGGCGCCCGTCCGCACCCTCGCCCGCAAGCCGCGCAACCTCTCCTTCGAGGAGGCGGCCGGGCTGCCGCTGACCGGGCTGACCGCCTACCAGGTCCTGGTGAAGGCGTTGCGGGTGAAGCGGGGCGAGACCGTCCTCGTGCACGCCGCCGCGGGCGGGGTCGGCTCGGTCGCCGTCCAGCTGGGGCGGCACCTGGGGGCGCGGGTCATCGGTACGGCGAGCGAGGGCAACCACGACTACGTGCGGGGGCTGGGCGGGGAACCGCTGAGGTACGGGGAGGGGCTGGCCGAGCGGGTGCGGGGGCTGGCGCCCGAAGGCGTGGACGCGGTGTTCGACACGGTCGGCGGCGAGACGCTGAAGACGTCGGCGAACCTGCTGGCTCCCGGGGGCCGCCTGGTGTCGATCACCGACGGCGACGTCGTCGGCTACGGGGGTCTCTACTGCTTCGTGCGCCCCGACGCCGAGGATCTGCTGCGGCTGACCGAGCTGGTGGAACAGGAGGTCGTGACCGTGCACGTGTCGGAGACGTTCCCCCTGGAACGGGCGGCGGACGCGCACCGGCGGAGCCAGGAGGGGCGCACGCGCGGGAAGATCGTGGTGACGGTGGACCGTGAGGGGCGCGGAGCCTAGCGGAACCTTTCGCTGTCCGGAGGACCCCGGCGCCACCCGGTGGGACGCGGAGGAGTACACCCCGCGCGGCGGCGGCCGGAGGAGGCGCGGCGGCGCCTAGAGGATCAGGACCGCGCCGCACACCGCCAACGCCACGGTGCACAGGGCCGCCGCCGTGGCGTACGGCGGAGCCAGCGGCCGCGGTCTGCTCACCGAGGCCAGGGCGCGGATGCGGCGGTCGGCGAGGTACTGGACGCACAGCCACAGGGCGCAGCACAGGGCGGCGGCGACGACCGGGACGGGCCTCGCGCCGGCCTGCAGGGCGGTCCTGGCGGCGAGCACGGTGACGACGGTGGCCGACAGGGTCGTGCGGCGCCAGGCCAGCCGGGTGCGCTCGGGCTGGAGCCCGGGGTCGCGGTCCGCGGCGCCGGCGTCGGTGTCCGCGCGCACGCGCTCAGCCCTCCCAGCCGACGAGGACCACGACCACCATGGCCACGGCGACCACGGCCACGACCAGGCCGAGCAGGGCCGGGAAGCGGGAGACGGGGAGATCCTCGCCGCGCCGCATGGCCCGCTCGCAGCGCACCCAGTGGTTCACCGCGCGCAGCGCGCACAGCGCACCGGCGGCGAGCAGCGCGAGCGCGAGCCCCACCCGCCAGCCCCAGCCCAGGCCGGGCAGGAACTGGTCCACGGCGAACCCGCCGCCGATCAGGGCCAGGGCAGTGCGCAGCCAGGCCAGGAAGGTCCGCTCGTTGGCGAGCGAGAACCGGTAGTCGGGGGTACCGCCCTCCCGCCGGACCTCCTCCGGGGCGAACCAGAGCCGGGCGTTCCGAACGAATTCGATCACTTGGGGACCCTATCGGGCGGGTGGTGACCGACGGCGCCTGCGACCGTCCACGGCCGCCGGGTGGTGACCGACGGCGCCTGCGACCGTCCACGGCCGCCGGGTGGGGGCCCGTGAGGCGCACGGGCTCACCCCCGCCGTGCCCGCAGCCGCGCGTACGCCGCCAGCCCGTCCGGCACCCACTCCCACTCACCGAGCCGTCGTTCCACCTCCGCCTCTGTGAGGAAGGCGTGCCACGCCACCTCCTCCGCCTGCGGAGCGACAGGCCCCTCGCACCGCACCTCGTACACCGCCGACCACCAGCTCCGCCCGGCGCCGTCGTCGTACAGGAACGTGAAGAGGTGCTCCGGGCGGGGCAGCCCCCGCACGCCCAGTTCCTCCTCCGCCTCCCGCAGTGCCGCGTCGTCGTAGGATTCGCCCGCGCCCACCACTCCGCCGACGAACATGTCGTACAGGGAGGGGAACACCAGCTTCGTCGCCGTGCGGCGGTGGACGAAGACGCGTCCCCGGGCGTCCCGGGCCCGCACGAACACACAGCGGTGGCGCAGTCCCCGGGCGTACACGTCGCCCCGCCGGGCCTGCCCGACCACGCGGTCGTTCTCGTCGACGATGTCGAGGATCTCGTCAGCAGCGCTCATACCGCCCATCCAAGCAGCGGCCGTCCGGTCACCGCCGCCGCGGGGCAGGTGTGCGCCCGCTCTCGTAACCGAGACCGAGACCGAGACCGAGACCGAGGCGGCGGGCGGCGCTCACGGCGAGGACCAGCGCCAGAACCGGCACGCTGCGTACCTCGGTCGTCGGCCGGGTCACGGATGCGTGGGGGCCGACTCCGGTCGCGGTGGGTCCGGGGTGCCGGGGTGAGTGCCGCGTCCGGGTGGGCGGAGGGCGGCGGCCGGGTGGAAGGGAGGACGGCGGCGGGGGGAAAGGGAGGACGGCGGCCGGGGAGCGGTCCCGCACGCGTCCTCGACCTCCGCGGGGAGAGGGCGGGCCGGGCCGCTCTCTCCCCGTACCTCTATATGACCAGGGACAGGAGCAGGACCAGAGCTCCCGCGACCACCGAGATGATCGTCTCCATCAGGGACCAGGTCTTGACGGTCTGGCCGACGTTCAGCCCGAAGTACTCCTTCACCAGCCAGAAGCCGGCGTCGTTGACATGGCTGAAGAACAGCGAGCCGGCGCCGATGGCGAGGACCAGCAGGGCGGCGTGGGTCGTCGACATGTCCGCCGCGAGCGGGGCGACCAGACCGGCCGCCGAGACGGTCGCCACCGTCGCCGAACCGGTCGCCAGCCGGATCGCCACCGCGATCAGCCAGGCCAGCAGCAGCGCCGGGATCGACCAGTCCTTGGAGATCTCCAGGACCATCTGGCCCACGCCGGAGTCGATGAGCGTCTGCTTGAAGCCGCCGCCCGCGCCGACGATCAGCAGGATGCCCGCGATGGGCGCGAGGCCCTTCTCGACCAGGCCGGACACGCGGTCCTTGCCGAACCCGGCGGGCCGCAGCAGCGTGAAGATGCCGAGGATCACGGCGGCGAGCAGGGCGATCAGCGGGTTGCCGATCACGTCGAAGGTGCGCTGCACCAGATGGTCGGGGTCGTCCACGATGATGTCGACGAGCGCCTTGGCGAGCATCAGCACGACCGGCAGCAGGATCGTGGCGAGGGTGGCGCCGAAGCTGGGGCGCTTGTCCAGCTGCTCGGAGGCACGCTGCGGGATCATGCGGTCCGGAGCCGGGACGTCCACCCAGCGCGCGGCGAACCTGGAGAACACCGGACCGGCGATGATCACCGTCGGGATGGCGATCAGGACACCCAGCGCCAGCGTCACGCCGAGGTTGGCGTCGACCGCGTCGATCGCGACCAGCGGGCCGGGGTGCGGCGGGACCAGACCGTGCATCACGGACAGACCGGCCAGCGCCGGGACACCGATCCGCATCAGCGAGTAGTTGCCGCGCTTGGCGACCATCAGGACGACCGGGATCAGCAGGACGATGCCGACCTCGAAGAACAGCGGCAGGCCGACGACCGAGGCGATCAGCACCATCGCCCACGGCATCGACCGGACACTCGCCCTGGCGAGGATGGTGTCCACGATCTGGTCGGCGCCGCCCGAGTCGGCGAGCATCTTGCCGAGGATCGCGCCGAGGGCGATCAGGACGCCGACGCCCGCCACGGTGGAGCCGAGCCCGGAGGTGAAGCTGGTGATGACCTTGTCCAGCGGCGCCCCGGCGAACGCGCCGAGCGCCAGTGACCCGATGGTCAGCGACAGGAAGGCATGCAGCTTGAACTTGGTGATGAGCAGGACGATGACGGCGATGCCCAGGAGCACGGCGATGCCCAGCTGGGCGTGGCCGGCCGAGGTGATGGGCTCGACGGTGTCCGCTGCCAGCATCTCGACGCTGAGTCTGGTCACGGTGGTTCCCTTGCGGTGATGGGGATTCGGGGGAGACGGGACCGTGCGCACCCTGCGGGGTGGCACGGACCCGGGGGAGGTCGTGGGGGATACGGACTACGGCTTGCGGGCTGCGGGCACCCGGGTCACTGAGCCGGTTCGGGAAGGGCCTTCAGGGCTCGCACCGCCCGTTCGGTGATCTCCTCGGGGCTGCCGGCGACGTCCACCGCGACCCCCGCCTCGTCCGGCTCCAGCGGCTGGAGCGTGGCGAACTGGGAGTCGAGCAGTGCCGTCGGCATGAAGTGCCCCTGACGGTGCGACATCCGGTCCTCGATCAGCTCGCGGCTTCCCGTGAGATGCACGAAGACGACGCCGGGAGCGGCGGCCCGCAGCCGGTCGCGGTACGACCGCTTCAGCGCGGAGCTGCTCACCACCCCGCCGAGCCCCGCCCGCCCGTGCGCCCAGCCGCCGATGGCGTCCAGCCACGGCCAGCGGTCCTCATCGGTGAGCGGGGTGCCGGCCGTCATCTTGGCGATGTTGGCCGGCGGGTGGAAGTCGTCGCCCTCGGCGTAGGGAACGCCGAGCCGGGCCGCGAGCAGGGGACCGATGGTGGTCTTCCCGGTGCCCGCCACGCCCATGACCACGACGACCTGGGGGGTGTGCAGTTGCTGCATCGCACTCTCGCTGTCTTCGTCGACACGTGATGTCGACGCAACTGAAACCTATTAGGTACGACGAATTCAAGAGAGTGTGATGTATAAGTCTGACTTTTTCTTCCCGTGATCCGCCCCGTACGCTGAGTGCATGAGCACACCGGGCCGGGGGCTGCACGGCCGCGTACTGGACACCCTCGGCCCCGCGATCACAGCGGGTGAGTACCCCGCCGGCAGCGTCCTGCGTACGGACGAGATGGCACAGCGTTTCGAGGTGTCGCGCTCCGTGATGCGCGAGGCGGTCCGGGTGCTGGAGTCCATGCACCTGGTCGAGTCGCGCCGCCGCGTGGGCGTGACCGTCCTGCCCGAGTGCGAGTGGAACGTCTACGACCCCCAGGTCATCCGCTGGCGCCTGGCCGGTTCCGAACGCCCGCGGCAACTGCGCTCCCTGACCGTGCTGCGCTCGGCGGTCGAACCGGTGGCCGCGGGGCTCGCGGCGAGGCTCGCCACGCCGGAGCAGTGCGCCGAGCTGACCGAGTGCGCGCTCGGCATGGTCGCCAACTCGCGCGGTCACCAGCTGGAGGGGTACCTCTTCCACGACGTGGCATTCCACCGCGTCATCCTGACCGCCTCCGGCAACGAGATGTTCGCCCGCCTCGGCGGCGTCGTCGCCGAGGTGCTGGCCGGCCGTACCCACCACGACGTGATGTTCGAGGACCCCGACCCGGCCGCCGTCACCCTGCACGTCCAGGTGGCCGAGGCGGTCCGCGCCCGCGACGCCGAACGCGCCGAGCGGCTGACCCGGGAGATCACGGTGGGCGCGCTGCAGGAACTGGACGTCCTGGCCCCGTAGCGGCCTGTCCGGCGGCGCTACGCCAGGAACTCCCCGTCGACGTACACCCACGCCCCGTCGACCCGCTCGAACCCGCTCCGCTCGTGCAGCGAGCCGCCCCGGTAGGACGCCCGGAACGTCACGGTGCCGGTGGTGTGGAAGGCGGATCCGCCGGCCGTGTCCAGGATCTCCAGCCCGGTCCACCGCATCCCCGGGTCCAGGTCGAGACGCTCCGGCCGCGTCCTCGGGTGCCACGTCCGCAGCAGGTACCCCGCGTCCCCCTTCACGAAGGCGCTGTACCGCGAGCGCATCAGCGCCTCGGCGGTCGGCGCGGCGGCGGCCCCCGAGTGGAAACGGCCGCAGCACTTCTCGTACGCCTCGGGCAGCCCGCACGGGCAGGAACGCGTGGTCATGGGGGCCATTGTGCCCGCTGCCGGCCTTGTTCCGGAAAACAGAAGACCCCTGCTCAGCAGGGGTCTCATCTGGTGTCCGAGGGGGGACTTGAACCCCCACGCCCGATAAAGGGCACTAGCACCTCAAGCTAGCGCGTCTGCCATTCCGCCACCCGGACAAGGTGTCTGTCGTGCGGGGTGTTCCCCGCGGCGACGACGTAAACATTACCAGGCTTTCCGGGGTGGCCGATCACCCCTCCTTGGGCGCGGACGGCCGGAGGGGGAGGATGTGGGGGACCCACCAGCAGTGACATCAGCAGTGACATCAGCAGTGACAGCGGGAGGAAGCACGTGAGCGAGTCGGGCACGGCCGGGAACGTCACCGGCGAGGATGAGGTCGTCGACCTCTGCCGCGAGCTGATCCGGATCGACACCAGCAACTACGGCGACCACTCGGGTCCGGGCGAGCGCAAGGCGGCCGAGTACGTCGCCGAGAAGCTCGCCGAGGTGGGACTCGAGCCGCAGATCTTCGAGTCCCACCCCGGGCGCGCCTCCACAGTGGCCCGGATCGAGGGCGAGGACCCGTCCCGGCCCGCGCTGCTCATCCACGGGCACACCGACGTCGTCCCCGCCAACGCGGACGACTGGACCCACCACCCGTTCTCCGGCGAGGTCGCGGACGGGTGCGTGTGGGGGCGCGGCGCGGTCGACATGAAGGACATGGACGCGATGACCCTCGCGGTCGTCCGCGACCGGCTGCGCAGCGGGCGCAAGCCGCCGCGGGACATCGTGCTGGCGTTCCTCGCGGACGAGGAGGCCGGCGGGACGTACGGCGCGCGCCACCTGGTCGACCACCACCCCGGCCTCTTCGAGGGCGTCACGGAGGCCATTAGTGAGGTGGGGGGCTTCTCCTTCACCGTGAGCGAGCAGCGCCGCCTCTACCTGATCCAGACGGCCGAGAAGGGCATGCACTGGATGAAGCTGACCGTGGCCGGTACGGCCGGGCACGGGTCGATGATCCACCGCGACAACGCCATCACCGAACTGTCGGAGGCCGTCGCGCGCCTCGGCCGCCACACGTTCCCCGTCCGCGTCACCAAGACGACCCGGGCCTTCCTCGACGAACTGGGCGACGCCCTCGGGACCGAGCTCGACCCGGAGAACATGGAGGGCACCCTCGCCAAGCTCGGCGGCATCGCCAAGCTCATCGGCGCGACCCTGAGCAACACCGCCAATCCCACGCAGCTGGGCGCGGGTTACAAGGTCAACGTCATCCCGGGCGAGGCGACCGCGCACGTCGACGGGCGGTTCCTGCCCGGACACGAGGAGGAGTTCCTCGCCGACCTCGACCGGATCCTCGGGCCGAAGGTGCGGCGCGAGGACGTCCACTCCGACAAGGCCGTCGAGACCACGTTCGACGGAGCCCTCGTGGACGCGATGCAGTCCGCGCTGGTGGCGGAGGACCCGGCCGCGAAGGCGATCCCCTACATGCTCTCCGGCGGCACGGACGCCAAGTCCTTCGACGACCTCGGCATCCGGGGCTTCGGTTTCGCGCCGCTCAAGCTGCCGCCGGAGCTGGACTTCGCGGGCATGTTCCATGGCGTGGACGAGCGAGTGCCGGTGGAGGGGCTGCGGTTCGGCGTGCGGGTGCTCGACCGTTTCATCGACGCGTCCTGAACCGGCCCGCCGAACTCGGTCCGCCGAACTCGGCTCGCCGACACACGACTTCACCGCTCAGCGGTATTCGGCCGCGTGTACGGGAGGCAACCTGGACGGATGAATACGCTCATAAGCTCGTAGCCTCATTACTCCCTCCTCGTTACAAGTTGTGCGATCAGCAACCTGGGATCGCTTTTGCCAACTAGGAGGAATAATGCTCAAGAAGGTCGTCGCCGTCGCGGCAGCCACCGGTGGTCTGGTTCTCGCGGGTGCGGGCATGGCCGCCGCCGACGCCGGTGCCCAGGGTGCCGCCGTGCACTCGCCCGGCGTCCTTTCCGGCAACGTCGTCCAGGTGCCCGTTCACGTCCCGGTGAACGCCTGCGGCAACACGATCTCCGTGATCGGCCTGCTGAACCCCGCTTTCGGCAACGTCTGCGTCAACAAGTGACGTTGTGCCCCGCCCCATGAGGGTCTGAGTCCGCCGGCCCCGGAGCGCGCGCCATGCGCTCCGGGGCCGACGGGCCTTTGAGGGACCTCCGGACGGGGAACGACGGCAACTCGGAATTCTCGGCATTCCCGGTACCAGGGACTCTCCGTACTCGGGATTCCCGGTACTACGGGACCAGGGCAAGGCAGGGATTCAGGAAATGCGACAGGTCACCCGCAAGGGCCTGATGACGATGGCGGCGGCCACGGGCGTGTTCGCCGCCGTGGGCGGCGCCGCCCACGCGGACTCGGGGACGTACGGCTCGAGTTCGGATTCGCCCGGCGTGCTGTCCGGCAACACGGTGCAGGCGCCGGTGCACGTGCCCGTGAACGTCTGCGGCAACACCGTCGACGTCGTCGGCATCCTCAACCCGGCGATGGGCAACGCGTGCGCCAACCAGGACGACGGTCCGTCCGGCGGCCACGGCGACTCCGGAAGCCACGGGGAGTCCGGAAACCACGGGGGGTCCGGAAACCAGGAGGGCGCGCACGGGGGCTCGCACGCCGGCGGGCACGCCACCGGGTCGCCCGGCGTCGGCTCCGGCAACCACGTCGAGGTACCGGTCCACGTGCCGGTGAACGTGTGCGGCAACAGCATCGACGTCGTGGGCGCTCTCAACCCGACCACCGGGAACGACTGCGCCAACGAGGGCGGAGGGGATCACTCCACCCCGCCCGGCGACGACCAGGAGACACCGCCCCAGGAGCCCGGGACCCCCGGGAACCCGGACAGCCCCGACGTCCCGGGCACCCCGCCCGGCCCGGACGGCGAGACGCCGGACGACTCCTCGCACGTCAACCAGCCGGACGTCCAGACCGTCACCCAGCCCCGCGGCACCGCCCAGCTCGCCGAGACCGGCAGCGGCCTGCCCCTGGGCGTCGCCCTGCCGGTGGGCGCGGGGGCCCTGCTCGCCGGCACGGTGCTCTACCGCAAGGCGCGCGCCTCGGTGTGACACGGTCGGAGTGATACGCGCAGCGGGCCCCGCACCGGCGGGGCCCGCTCCGTCTCCGTCGCCCTCACCCGGTGGAGCCCGGTCACCGGCTCACCAGGTGGCGCGTACCTGGCGGATGATCCGCCGCCTCAGCCGCACCTTGCGGCTGCCGTCGCGCATCAGGGTCAGGCGGTACAACTCCCAGTGTCCGTACTCGGCGTGGTCCGTCAGCAGACGCGTCGTCTCCTTGCGGGTGACCCCGCGCGGCAGGTACACGTCGACAAATTCGTATTCCGGCATCGAATCTATTGTGCGGGCTGGGGCCCGGTACGGATAGCGTCTGCACTATGTCTGATGCTGCGCAGCCCACCGCTGCCGAGGTACGCGCCGCCGCCGAGGCGGTCAAGACAGCCCTCGACCGCCACCTGGCCGCGGTCGAACACAGGTCGGGGGAGGACGACCCGGCCGTCTACGAGGCGTTCAACCAGTTGGCCGCGGCCGCGGAGGCGTACGACGAACTGTTGTACGACCGCTATGACGAGGTCACCCCCTTCGAGATTCCCGGTGCGGAGGACACACTGCCGCCGTACACGGGCCCGGAGGAGCCGAACGCGCTGAGCGTCCTGATCCGCCGCGACTACGCCGTGGCCGAGCCGCAGCGGCTGATGGCCCAGGCCCGGCGGCTCGAGGCCGCGGACGGCGAAGGGCGGGGAGCGGACGCCTCCGGCACGGTCCACGGGGCGCTCGGCATCCTGTTCGGCGAGTTCGAGGCGGACGAGATCGCCTCCCGGCACAAGGAGTTCGGTCTGGAGGAGGGGGACTCCACGCTCTGGGTGACGGCCGCGGACGAGCCCGCCGACCCCGGCGAGTGGCTGGAGGCCCCGTTCGAGCAGGTCGAGCCGCAACGGGTGGTCTGTCGCTTCGACGTCAGCGCGGTGTTCGACGACGAGTTCGACGACGACATCGATGACGTCGACGATCCGGCCGTGGACGTCGACGTGGACGTCGACCTCGGAGACCTGGACGAGGACCTCGACACGGACATCGACACGGACCCGGACGAGGACGCGGCGGGGGACGGGGACGGGGAGCCGGCTCGGCCGGAGGCCGATCGCTGAGGGGCGGGAGCCGCGACGGGCCGGTCGGCCGGCATGACGGCGGCGGTCACGGGGACACCCCCGTGACCGCCGCCGTCGCGTGTGCCCGGGACGACCGGGCGGGCGCCAGGGCCGGGTGCCGGGTCAGCCGGCCGCCGGGATCTGCGGGGCGAGCAGTACCGGCAGCCGGGTCGTGCGCGGCTTGGCCGGGACCTCCGCCACGGCGCGCGGCAGCGCCTGCTCCACGCCGTGCACCACGGACAGATGACGGGCGGCCCGGCCGAAGGCCGTGTAGACCCAGGGACGGCTGAGGGCCTGCGCGGCGTCGCCGGGCAGGACCACGACCACCGCGGGCCACCGGCCGCCCACCGCCTGGTGCGCGGTCAGCGCCCATCCGTGCCGCACGGCGCGCTCCACCCGCTCCTTCGGTACGACGACGGCCTCGCCCGCGCATGACAGGTGCAGCCCGTCCGCGTCGGCCTTCACCACCCGGCCCGGCAGGGTGCGGCCCGGCGCGGGGGAGTAGGCGACACGGTCGCCGGGGTCGAAGCCGCCGAAGCGGCCGGGGCCGGGGTTCAGCCGCTCCTTCAGCGCCGCGTTCAGCGCCCGCGTGCCGGCCGCGCCGCCGTGGCCGGGCGTGATCACCTGGGTCTGCTCGGCGGGTACGCCGATCGCGCGCGGCACCGAGTCCGCGACGAGCTGGACGGTGCGGTGCACCGCCTCGCCGGGGTCCCGCACCGGCACGATCACGACCTCCTTGCCGGGGGCCTCCACCTGGACCAGCTCTCCGACGCCGATGCCGGAGACCAGTTCCCCGAGGGGGCCTGGGTCCGGACGCCGGGAGGCGATCTGGGGGCAGATCCGTGCCGCCAGCAGATCCGCGAAGACCCGCCCGGGACCCGCGGACCACAGCACCGCCGGATCACCGGCCAGCACCAGCCGCGTTCCGTCAGGAAGTGACTCCACCAGCAGGGCGCCCGTCTCGACGTCCAGCTGCGGCGCGTCGAGCACGACGAGCAGATCGAGCTCCAGCGCACCGTCGGCGTCCCGCCCGGGCCCCTCGGTCCCGGCCAGCAGCCCGGCCACGGTGGCGACGGCGGGGCCGCCGGGGGCGGAGCCCTCCCGGGCGCCCCCCTCCGCGGTGGGGGAGTCCGGCGCAGGCGTCCGGACGTCCAGCAGGGCGGCGAAGCGGTCCCGGCCGAGCGGGCCCGGCGCGGCCGCCCAGGCGCGCAGGCCAAGGGCGTGCGCGGCGTGCAGCAGGGCGGCCGGCTCGGCCAGGGACGCCTCCCCTCCCGTGTGCAGGACCAGTCCGTGCCCGGCGACCGCGCGGATCAGGTCGCCGGCGGAACCCTGCGCCGAGGCGGCGGCCCCCTCCCAGTCCGCCGCGGAATCCTCGTGCTTCGGTGCCGAGTCGACCAGCCGGGCCAGTCCGTCGGCGAGGCTCTCCTCCGCGAGCGCGTACCGCTCCAGGCCGACCAGCACCCGGACCGGGCGCTCCTGGCCCTCGCCGTCCTCCTCGTCCGCTCCGTCCGCGGCGCTCCCCGCGGGGGCACCGGGCTCCTCCAGAGCGTCCTGGAAGGCCAGCGCCTCACCCTCGGCGAGCGCGCTCTGGACGGCGGCGTCGGGGTCGGGCACGCCGCGCTGGGCCAGCGCGGCCGTGAGCCGCGGCAGCTCGATGGCCGTGTGCCCGGCCAGCGCGGCCTGCTCCAGAAGCCACACGGTGACCGCACGGCCGCGACGTTCGTCGTCCGGGCCGCACTCCGCGCCGAGCAGCGCACGGGCGAACCCGTCGGCCTGCTCCGGCCGGACCCCGGCGACCCGCAGCAGCTGCCAGGGGTCCGCGCGCAGAGCCTCCTGCGCGCCCTCGCCGAGCGCCGCGGCGGTCTGCGGTGCGAGCGCCTCGGGGGCGCCGCCCTCGGCCAGCACGTGGCGCACGGCCTGGACGGTCTCGGGGGCGGGGCCCACGAGCGCGGCGGCGGGCTCGGCCGGGACCGGCCGCGGTGGCCGTACCGGCTCGGGGGCGGGACGGCGGGGCGCGGGCGCGGGGTCGCCGAAGACCGTGGCCGCCGGTTTGCCGCCGCTCTCCACGGCCCGCACGGCGGCGAGCAGGTCGGCCGCGGTGCCGCTGAGCTTGCCCCCGGCGTCGATCGGCACCTGCTTCTCGGCCTTGCGCCGCTCGATCCGCTCGCGCTCGAGCCGCTGGGCGGCCAGCTCGGCCTCGGCCTCGGACACCCGGGCTGCCGCGTCCCCGCCGGCCGCCGGCCCGTCCACGGACGGATCACCCCCGGCCGAGCCGCCGCCCCCGGGGCTTGTGCCCGCCGCGCCGGCCGCGTCCTCGCCCGCTGGCCGCTCGGTCTTCCCGGCGCCCTGGGTGTCCGTGGCGTCCGGGCCCTCGTGGTCGGGCCGCAGTGCGTCGGTAGCGGCCTGATCGTCGGCGCCCGCGTCGCTGTCCGGGGTGCCGGTGTCCGGGCTGTTGTCCTCCGCCGGGCCGTCCGCGTCCGCGTCCGCTGGCCGCTCGGTCTTCCCGGCGCCCTCGGTGTCGGCGGCGTCCGCGCCCCCGCTGTCCGGCCGCCCCGCGTCAGCAGTGGCCTGACCGCCGGTGCTCGCGCCGTCGGCGTTCCGGCTCTCACGTCCCGGCCGTGCCGCCTCGATGTCCCCGGCCCGGGCGTCGGCCTTCGCCCCGCTCCCGGCGTCCTCGGGCCCGGGCGCCCCGGCGGTGCCCGGCGTCCCAGGCCCGGCGTCCACGGCGTCCGCGGTGTCCTCGGTGGCGGGCTCGGGCTGCGTGCTCACAGCGTGCTCCAGTCGTGATCGGGATAACGGTGCACAGGCGCCGACACGTCGTCGAGCGCCCGGCGGATCTCGTCAGGAAGACTAAGGGTCTCCACTGACAACGCCGCCGTGAGCTGCTGTGCGGTGCGCGCGCCGACGATCGGGGCGACCACGCCGGGCCGGTCGCGTACCCACGCCAGTGCCACCTGGAGCGGCGTCACCGCGAGCCCGTCCGCCGCCGTCGCCACCGCGTCCACGATGTGGCCGGCCGTGTCGTCGAGGTAGGGCGCGACGAACGGGGCCAGGTGTTCCGAGGCGCCCCGCGAGTCCACCGGCGTCGCGTCCCCCCGGTACTTGCCGGTCAGGACCCCGCGGCCCAGCGGCGAGGAGGGCAGCAGGCCGATCCCGAGGTCCAGCGCGGCCGGCAGCACCTCGCGCTCGATGCCCCGCTGGAGCAGCGAGTACTCCATCTGCGTACTGGCCACCCGGTTCCGCACGCCCGGGGCCGCCAGCTGCCAGGTCGCCGCCTTGGCCAGCTGCCAGCCGCAGAAGTTGGACACGCCCGCGTAGCGGGCCCGGCCGCTGCTCACCGCCACGTCCAGGGCGTGCAGGGTCTCCTCCAGCGGCGTGTGCGGATCGAAGGCGTGGAGGTGCCACACGTCGACGTGGTCCGTCCCCAGGCGGGCCAGCGAGGCGTCCAGCGCGGCGAGCAGATGGGCGCGCGAACCGTCGAAGCGGCGGTCCGGGTCCGGCACGCTGCCGGCCTTGGTCGAGATCACCAGATCCCGGCGGGGCACCAGGCCCTCCATGAGCCGGCCGAGGAGATACTCGGCCTCCCCGTCGCCGTAGACGTCCGCGGTGTCGACGAGGGTGCCGCCCGCCTCCCAGAAGGTCTTCAAGAGGTCCGCGGCGTCATGCTCGTCCGTGTCCCGGCCCCAGGTCAGGGTGCCGAGACCGATGCGGGACACGCGCAGGCCGGTGCGGCCGAGATGCCTCTGCTCCATGAACGCCGACATTACTGGCCACGGCTTGCGCCGTGGGGGCCTGTGGATAAGCGATTTCGGCGCGCTAAGGTCGCCCCAACTGACGTTACTGATCGGTAAGGGGAATCGGCCATGCAGCTCGGGATCAACCTCGGCTACTGGGGTGCCGGAATGGACGCGGACAACCTGGCCGTCGCGCAGGAGGCCGACCGGCTCGGGTACGCCGTCTGCTGGGCCGCCGAGGCCTACGGCTCCGACGCGGCCACCGTGCTCACCTGGGTCGCCGCCCAGACCGAGCGCATCGACGTCGGCTCGGCCATCTTCCAGATCCCGGCCCGCCAGCCCGCGATGACCGCGATGACGGCGGCCACCCTGGACTCCCTCTCCAAGGGCCGCTTCCGCCTGGGCCTCGGCGTCTCCGGCCCGCAGGTCTCCGAGGGCTGGTACGGCGTCACGTTCGACAAGCCGCTGGCCCGCACCCGCGAGTACGTCGAGATCGTCCGCAAGGCGATGACCCGCGAGCGGCTCTCCTACGAGGGACAGCACTGGACGCTGCCGCTCCCCGGCGGCCCCGGCAAGCCGATCAAGCTGACCGTGCACCCGGAGCGCGAGCACATCCCGCTGTACATCGCCGCGATCGGCCCGAAGAACCTGGAGCAGACCGGCGAGATCGCCGACGGCGCCCTGCTGATCTTCCCCTCCGCCGAGCACCTGGAGGACACCGCGATCCGGCACCTGCGCGCCGGACGTGAGAAGGCCGGGAAGACCCTCGACGGCTTCGACGTCTGCCCGACCCTGCCGCTCGCCCTCGGCGACGACAAGGACGTCACCGCCCTCGCCGACACGTTCCGCCCCTACACCGCGCTCTACGTCGGCGGCATGGGCAGCCGCAAGCAGAACTTCTACAACCAGCTCGCCCGGCGCATGGGGTACGAGCGGGAGGCCGCCGAGATCCAGGACACGTACCTGTCGGGCGACAAGCAGGGCGCCGCGGCCGCCGTGCCGCACGACCTGATCGACAAGACCACGCTGCTCGGTTCCGTCGACCGCATCGCGGACCGGATGAAGGCCTACGCCGCGGCCGGCGTCACCACGCTGACCCTCGCCCCCGCGGGCTTCACACTGGACGAGCGGATCGCCGCGCTCCGCGCCGGCACCGAGGCGCTGGAACGCGCCGGACTCGCCTAGGAACCGGGGGCCCGGGGGCTGGGTTTCTACGGCCGTGGTGGGGGCTCGGGGGTCTTCCCCGCCACGGCCGTCACGGGGAACAACGCACCCGCGCACATGTGGTTACGCCTCTTCCGGGCTTCCGGCCCGCCTTCTTCCGGCGGAGTCGGCCACCGCACCTGTTGCCCCTGGAGAACGCGCGCATCGCGGCGCTGGTGCCGGAGAGCGAGCGCGCCCTCGCCCCCAAGACCGCCCGGCACGGCGCGGACGAGGACAAGCCCGGGCGGATCCTCAACGCCCTGCTGAGGAAGCGCGGCCTGGAGCCCGTCGAGGTGCCCCCCGACACCGACTGCACCGTGCTCCTGGAGCGGCACGGCATCGGACTCGCGCACGACAGGCTCAAGGCCGAGCAACCCCTCACGGTGCGGGACAGCAGCACCTACCTCGCACACGGCAGGGTCACCGAGCAGCGCGCCGCCGACCGGATGGCGATGCTCCGCAAGCACTTCGCGGACCACCCGGACCCGGGCCGGGCCGTCCGGACGATCTCCGCCGACGAGGACGACCACCTCGCCCACTCCGGGGCCGCCTGAGACACCCGGTGCCCTCACCGAGAGGTTCACGAGCCTTCTAGAGCCAGCCCCGACGCTTGAACAGCCGGTACAGCAGCACCTCCAGCAGGGCCATCAGCACGATCACCGCCGGATAGCCGCCCACCCAGTGCAGCTCGGGCATGTGGTCGAAGTTCATGCCGTAGATCCCGGCGATCATCGTGGGGACCGCCGCCATGGCCGCCCACGCCGAGATCTTCCGCATGTCGTCGTTCTGCCGGACGCTCGTCTGCGCCAGGTGCGCCGACAGGATGTCCGAGACCAGCCGGTCCAGGCCCTCCACCGACTCGTTCACGCGCGTGAGGTGGTCGCTCACGTCCCGGAAGAACGGCCGCGCCCTGTCGTTCACGAACGGCACCGCGCCGCCGTACGGCCCCATCCCGGCGAGCCGGGCGAGCGCCGGCGCCAGCGGACCGGTAGCCCGGCGGAACTCCAGGACCTGCCGTTTGAAGGTGTAGATCCGGGACGCGGTGCGCCGCGAACCGCCGCCGTCCGGTGAGAAGACCTCGGCCTCCAGCTCCTCCAGGTCGTTCTGCAGCTCGAGCGCCACGTCCAGGTAGTGGTCCACGACGGCGTCCGATATCGCGTACAGCACCGCGGTGGGGCCCTTGCCGAGCAGCTCCGGCTCGTGCTCCAGGCGCTGCCGTACGGCCTTCAGCGGGGATCCCTCGCCGTGCCGGACGACGACCACGAAGGCGTCCCCCAGGAAGATCATGAGCTCGTCGGCGGAGACGACGTCGCTCTCCGGCTCGTACACCACCGGCTTGAGGACGACGAAGAGCGAGTCCTCGTACACCTCCAGCTTGGGCCGCTGGTGCGCCTTCAGGGCGTCCTCCACGGCCAGCGGGTGCAGTGCGAACTCCTGGCTGACCAGGTCGAACTCCTCCGCCGTCGGCTCGTACAGCCCGATCCACACGAAGCCGCCCGCGGTCCGCGCCTCGGCGAGCGCGTCGGAGAGGTCGTCGGGCCCGTCCGTGCGGTGCCCGTCCCGGTAGATGGCACAGTCGACGATCACCGAACGCATTCTCCCCTCGCCCGGGCGCCCTCGCGCCACGCGGTACGCCTACCCTGGCCGCATGCCCACGCTGATCCTGGTTAGGCACGGACGTTCCACCGCCAACACCGAGGGGCTGCTCGCCGGCCGGACGCCCGGCGTCGCCCTCGACGAGCGCGGGGCCGCCCAGGCCGCCGCGCTGCCCGGGCGGCTCGCCGGCCTGCCGCTCTCCGAGATCGTCACCAGCCCGCTGCAGCGCTGCCAGGAGACGATCCGGCCGCTGCTCGACGCCCGGCCCGAGCTGCGGCCGCACACCGACGAACGGATCGGGGAGTGCGACTACGGCGACTGGTCCGGCCGCAAGCTAGCCGAGCTCAAGGACGAGCCCCTGATGGAAGTGGTGCAGGCGCACCCCTCAGCGGCCGCGTTCCCCGGCGGCGAGTCGATGCGCGCGATGCAGACCCGCGCCGCCGAGGCGGTGCGCGAGTGGAACGCGCGCGTGGAGCGCGACCACGGTGGCGACGCCGTGTACCTCATGTGCTCCCACGGCGACATCATCAAGTCCCTCGTCGCCGAGGCGCTCGGCCTCCACCTCGACCTCTTCCAGCGGATCTCGGTCGAACCGTGCTCCGTCACGGCGATCCGCTACACCCGCCTGCGGCCCTACCTCGTCCGTCTCGGCGACACCGGAGACCTCGCCGCACTGGCCCCGCGCGCGGAGCCCACGGGCGACGACGCCCCGGTCGGTGGTGGTGCGGGCGCACCGTGATCGTCGGCCGCAGTAGGGTGAAGCGATCGCAGCATTGCCCAGCCCCCGCCTTCCCGCTTCTTACGACTTCTCATGGAGACAGGACGTGTCCCGTCAGGTGTTCCTCTACGACCAACCGGAACGTTTCGTGGCCGGTACGGTCGGACTGCCCGGGCGCCGTACGTTCTTCCTCCAGGCTTCCGCCGGCTCCCGGGTGACCAGCGTGGCCCTGGAGAAGACCCAGGTCGCCGCTCTCGCCGAGCGCATGGACGAACTCCTCGACGAGGTCGTCCGGCGCAGCGGCGGCAGCACCGTCGTCCCCGCCACGGCCCCCACCGAGCCCGCCGACACGGCGCCGCTGGCCACCCCCGTCGAGGAGGAGTTCCGGGTCGGCACCATGGCGCTGGCCTGGGACGGCGAGGACCAGCGCATGATCGTCGAGGCGCAGGCCCTCGTGGAGCTGGACGCCGAGTCCGAGGAGGACCTGGCGGAGGCCGAGGAGCGGCTGCTCCAGGACGAGGAGAACGGCCCCCCGATGCTCCGGGTCCGGCTCACCGGCGCGCAGGCCAGGGCCTTCGCCAAGCGCGCCCTGGACGTCGTCAACGCCGGGCGGCCGCCGTGCCCGCTGTGCAGCCTCCCGCTCGACCCGGAAGGACATGTATGTCCGCGCCAGAACGGATACCGCCGCGGAGCGTGACCACCGACGCGGCGACCGCCGAGTTCCTCGCCCAGGGCGAGCTGACCGTGCGCGGACGCATCCGTGACGCCTCCAACGCGGCGCTGTACTGCACGGTGGCGTACGAGGGACGCGAGACGGCCTGCGTCTACAAGCCGGTCGCCGGGGAACGGCCCCTGTGGGACTTCCCCGACGGCACCCTCGCCCAGCGCGAGGTCGCGGCGTACGAGGTCTCCGAGGCCACCGGCTGGGGCCTCGTACCGCCCACCGTGCTGCGCGACGGGCCGTACGGCGAGGGCATGTGCCAGCTGTGGATCGAGGCGGTGCCCCAGCCGGAGCTGCTCGCCCTGGTGGACGGCGAGGAACCCGGCCCCGGCTGGAAGGCGATCGCCTTCGCCGAGGTCCAGGAGGGCCGCACCGCGCTCCTCGTGCACGCCGACGACGAGCGGCTGCGTCGGATGGCCGTGCTGGACGCGGTGCTCAACAACGCCGACCGCAAGGGCGGCCACCTGCTGCCCGCGGGCGAGGAACGGCTGTACGGCATCGACCACGGAGTGACCTTCCACACCGAGAACAAACTGCGCACCCTCCTGTGGGGCTGGGCGGGCGACCCGCTCACCGGGGAGGCCCTGGCGGTGCTCGACGCCCTCAAGGAGGCCCTGAAGGACGGCGGGACCCTGGCGACCCGGCTCGGCACGCTCATCACCCCCGCCGAACTCGATGCCACGCGCGCGCGTGTCGACGCCCTGCTGGCGTCCGGCAAGCACCCCGAACCGGGCGGGGAATGGCCGGCCATCCCCTGGCCCCCCGTCTAGGCACCGCCCCGCACACCTGCCGGTGCCGCGCAAGAGCGCCTTACCGGCCATCCGGCCCGGTCCGGTTCGTGGACGGAACATCCGTCCGGTTAGGCTCAATGACATGCATGCCTGGCCCGCTTCCGAGGTCCCCGCCCTGCCTGGTCAGGGCCGCGACCTGAGGATCCACGACACCGCGACCGGCGGCCTCGTCACCCTCGACCCCGGTCCCGTCGCCCGTATCTACGTCTGCGGCATCACGCCGTACGACGCCACCCACATGGGGCACGCGGCCACCTACAACGCGTTCGACCTCGTGCAGCGCGTGTGGCTCGACACCAAGCGGCAGGTTCACTACGTCCAGAACGTCACCGACGTCGACGACCCGCTGCTGGAGCGGGCCGAGCGGGACGGCCTCGACTGGACCGCCCTCGCCGAGCAGGAGACCGCCCTCTTCCGCGAGGACATGACGGCGCTGCGCATGCTGCCGCCGCGGCACTACATAGGCGCCGTCGAGGCCATACCCGGCATCGTCCCGCTCGTCGAACGGCTGCGTGACGCCGGCGCCGCCTACGAGCTCGAGGGCGACATCTACTTCTCCGTCGAGTCCGACCCGCACTTCGGCCAGGTCTCCGGGCTCGACGCCGCCGCCATGCGGCTGCTCTCCGCCGAGCGGGGCGGCGACCCGGAGCGCCCTGGCAAGAAGAACCCGCTCGACCCGATGCTGTGGATGGCGGCCCGCGAGGGCGAGCCCAGCTGGGACGGCGCCACGCTCGGCCGCGGGCGGCCCGGCTGGCACATCGAGTGCGTGGCCATCGCCCTCGACCACCTCGGCATGGGATTCGACGTGCAGGGCGGCGGCTCCGACCTCGCCTTCCCGCACCACGAGATGGGCGCCTCGCACGCCCAGGTGCTCACCGGCGAGTTCCCCATGGCCAAGGCGTACGTGCACGCCGGCATGGTCGGGCTCGACGGCGAGAAGATGTCCAAGTCCAAGGGCAACCTGGTCTTCGTCTCGCAGCTGCGGCGCGACGGTGTCGACCCGTCGGCCATCCGGCTCACGCTCCTCGCCCACCACTACCGCTCGGACTGGGAGTGGACCGACCAGGTGCTGCGGGACGCCGTCGCCCGGCTGGAGCGCTGGCGCGCCGCCGTGTCCCGGCCCGACGGCCCGTCCGCCGAGGCCGTCGTCGAGGAGATCCGCGAGGCCCTCGCGAACGACCTGGACTCCCCGGCCGCGCTCGACGCCGTCGACCGCTGGGCCGCACTCCAGCAGGACAGCGGCGGCACGGACACCGGCGCACCCGGCGTCGTCTCGCGTGCCGTCGACGCGCTGCTGGGCGTCGCTCTGTAGGCACCGGGGAACTGGCAGAAGGGCTTCCGCGGACAATGCCTGCGGAAGCCCCCGTCATGTGGTGGGCTGGGTGCCCCTGTTGGCCGCCGGCCGTCGGCCGGCTCCCCGGAAGGACGCACCGTGGCACCCACCGATCGTTCCTTCGCACGCCGAGCTTTCCTGACCGGCAGCACCGCTCTCGCCGGAGCCGCGCTGCTCGGCGGCACCGCCCACGCGACCGGGCACGACCCCGCCCGGCCCTGGCCCCGGCGGTTCGGGCTGCCCGACGGCTTCCAGCCCGAGGGCATCGCCATCGGCGCGGCGCCGTACGCCTACTTCGGCTCGCTCGCGAACGGCGACATCTACCGCGCGGCCCTGGCCACCGGCCGCGGCTCGGTCGTCGCCAAGGGCCTCGGCGCCGGACATCCGTCCGTGGGCATGCGCCTGGACCGGAGCGGCAGACTCTTCGTCAGCGGCGGCGACAGCGGCGAGATCCGCGTCGTCGACGTCCGCACGGGCGAGACCGAGAAGGTCTACGACGTCGGCGGCACGTTCGTGAACGACGTGATCCTCACCCCGGGCGCCGCGTGGTTCACCGCATCCTTCCAGCCGGTGCTCCACCGGCTGGCCCTGGACCGGCACGGCCGGCCCGGCGCCGTGGAGACCCTGCCGCTGAGCGGCGACTGGGAGCAGGGACCGGACTTCACCGCCAACGGCATCGAGCGCACGCCCGACGGCAGCGCGCTGCTCGTGGTCAACGCCTTCGCGAACGGTGGCGGCCTCATGCGGGTGGACCCGCGCACCGGAACCGCCCGCGCCGTCGACCTCGGCCCGGCCAGGCTCCCCAACGGCGACGGACTTCTGCTGCGCGGCAGGACCCTCTACGCCGTCCAGCAGTGGCAGAACGCGATCGACGTGTTCCGGCTGAACGCGGCCGGCACCGAGGGCACCGCCGTCGCCCGCATCACGGACCCGCGTTTCCGCATCCCGACCACGGTCGTGGCCTGGGGCGACCGCCTCTACCTGCCCAACGCCCGCTTCGACGTGGAGCAGCCGACGCCGGACACCGAGTACGACGCCGTGGCGGTGGACCGGGTCTGAGGTCGTGGCGGTGGACCGGGTCTGAGGTCGTGGGCGGGGCGGTCGGCCGCCGCCCCGCCCACGACACCCGGTCATTCCTCCGACGACTCCTCGTCGTCGCCGCTCTTCGGCCCCTTGGACGGACGGGGCCGGCCGCCGGGGTTGTCCCGCAGGTAGGGCGTCCCCGTCGGGCCGTCGCCGCCGTCCGCCGTGGCGTGCCCGCCCGGTCCGGAGCCGCCGTCCCGGCGCCGCAGGTACCGCTCGAACTCGCGGGCGATCGCCTCGCCCGAGGCCTCCGGCAGCTCCGCGGTGTCCCGGGCCTCCTCCAACGACTGGACGTACTCGGCGACCTCACTGTCCTCCGCGGCCAGTTGGTCGACGCCCACCTGCCAGGCACGCGCGTCCTCGGGCAGCTCACCCAGCGGGACGCGCACGCCGATCAGGTCCTCCAGGCGGTTCAGGAGGGCCAGCGTGGCCTTCGGGTTGGGTGGCTGCGACACGTAGTGCGGCACCGCGGCCCACAGCGACACGGCCGGCACGCCCGCGTGCGTGCACGCCTCCTGCAGGACGCCGACGATGCCCGTGGGCCCCTCGTACTTGGTCTCCTCCAGGTCCATGCGCCGGGCCAGGTCCGCGTCCGACGTGGTACCGCTGATCGGGACCGGCCGGGTGTGCGGGGTGTCGCCCAGCAGGGCGCCCAGGACGACCACCAGCTCGACGCCCAGCTCGTGGGCGAAGCCGAGCAGCTCGTTGCAGAAGGACCGCCAGCGCATGGACGGTTCGATGCCGCGGACGAGGACGAGGTCGCGCGGTTTGTCGCCGCCCACCCGGACCACCGACAGCCTCGTCGTCGGCCACGTGATCTTGCGGACGCCGTCCTCCATGAACACCGTGGGACGGTTGACCTGGAAGTCGTAGTAGTCCTCGGCGTCCAGCGCCGCGAACACCTCGCCCTTCCACTCCCTGTCGAGATGCGCGACCGCGGTGGAGGCGGCGTCGCCGGCGTCGTTCCAGCCCTCGAACGCGGCCACCATGACCGGGTCGACCAGCTCGGGAACCCCCTCGAGCTCGATCACCCAGCGCCTCCTTCCGACGTGCCCTCGCGTACCCCCCAACCTTACGGCGTGCCGAGGGGCCGCCCGCAGCCCCCTCGCACGGGGGAGTGAACGGATCACTGCCCCGTTCCCGGCGGCCGGACACCCCGCCGCCGCCCCGGACCGGAGCCGGTCCGGCACCCCACCGGACCCGGGTCACAGGGTCGAGCGCAGCCACTGCTCCACGGAGGCGATGTGCACCGTCGCCCAGGAACGCGCCGCTTCCGCGTCCCGGTCGCGCAGCGCGCCGAGGATCGCGCGGTGCTCGTGCAGGGTGCGGCTGACCGCGTCCTCCTGGGTCAGCCCGCGCCAGACCCGGGCCCGGGTGGTGGGGCCGGAGAGACTGTCGAGGAGGGAGCAGAGCACCGAGTTGCCGGCGGCCCCCACGATGCCCCGGTGGAACTCCAGATCCCCGGCGACCAGCTCCTCCACCGACGGCTCGCCGCCCAGGGCGGCCATCTGGGCGTCGAGTGCGTCCAGTTCGCGCTCGCTGATCCGGGAGGCCGCCATCGCGGTCGCGGCCGGCTCCAGGATGCGGCGCACGGCGAGGAACTCCAGCACCGTGTCGTCGCGGTGGAAGTCGACGACGAAGCTCACGGCCTCCAGCAGGAGCTGCGGATCCAGACTGGTGACGTAGGTGCCGTCGCCCTGCCGCACGTCCAGGATCCGGATCAGCGACAGGGCGCGCACGGCCTCGCGCAGGGAGTTGCGGGACAGCCCGAGGCCGGCGGCGAGTTCGCTCTCCTTGGGCAGCCGGTCGCCGGGCCGCAGCGCGCCGGAGACGATCATGTCTTTGATCTTCTCGATCGCCTCGTCGGTGACCGCCATGGCCGACCTCCTCGTGTCGCTGGATGCCGCCCAGACATCCGATGTCTTACGACATTATGGGGCCGCGGTTCCCCCCGGTCGCGCAGCACGGAAGAAGGCGGTGGCTCCGTCGGCGCGGAGCCACCGCCTTCCGGCAGGCCGGCGGCCCGGCGGGCCCGCCGGGCCGCGGGCGGCCTACTTCTCGTCGAGCAGGTCCTGGACCTTCGCGCGGACGTCGTCCGTGGCCAGGCCGCGGATCGTCAGCGTCGTCCGACGGCGCAGCACGTCGTCCGCCGTCTCGGCCCACTCGTGGTCCCGGGCCCACACCACCTGCGCCCAGATCTCCGGGGCGTCCGGGTGGACGCGCTCGGCCAGCTCCGGGCTCTCGTTCGCGAGCCGGGCGATGTCGAAGGCCAGCGAACCGTAGTGCGTGGCCAGGTGCTTGGCGGTGTCCGCCGCCATGCGCGGGCCGGGCGCGGGCCCGTCCACCAGCAGCCGGTGGGCGACCGCGCGCGGATTGGCGACGCCGGGCAGCGGCAGCTTCTTCGGCAGCGAGGCGATGGGTTCGAAGTCGTCACCCAGCGGGTGGCCCGGCAGCGCCTCCAGCTTCTTCATGACCGTACGGCCGATGTGGCGGAAGGTGGTCCACTTGCCGCCCGCGACGGACAGCATGCCGCCCCGGCCCTCCGTGACGACCGTCTCGCGCTTGGCCTTCGCGGTGTCACCGGGACCGCCCGGCAGCACGCGCAGGCCCGCGAAGGAGTACGTGATGAGGTCCCGGTCGAGCTGCTGGTCGCGGATGGAGAAGGCGGCCTCGTCGAGGATCTGGGTTATGTCCTTGTCGTTGACCGCCACGTCCGCCGGGTCGCCCTCGTACTCCTCGTCGGTCGTGCCGAGCAGCAGCATGTCCTCCCACGGGAGGGCGAAGGTGATGCGGTACTTGTCGATGGGGGTCGCCAGCGCCGCCTTCCAGGGCGCGGTGCGCTTGAGCACCAGGTGCGCGCCCTTCGACAGGCGGATCGACGGGGCCGCGTTCGGGTCCTCCATGCGGCGCAGGTGGTCGACCCACGGGCCGGTGGCGTTGAGCACCAGGCGGGCGTTCACACCGAACTCGTCGCCGGACAGCCGGTCCTTCAGCTCGGCGCCGGTCACCCGGCCCTTGGTGAAGCGCAGCCCGGTGACCTCGGCGTGGTTGAGGACGACCGCGCCGGACTCGACCGCCGCGCGGACCGTCATCAGGGCCATGCGGGCGTCGTTCATCTGGTCGTCGCCGTACACGGCCACGGCCTTGAGGTTGTCGGTGCGCAGCTCCGGCACGTCCTGCGCGGCCTTGGCCGGGGAGAGCAGGTGGCCGACGCCGTCGCCGAAGGCGGACAGCGCCGAGTACGCGAAGACACCGGCACCGAGCTTCGCCGCGCCGTGCGGTCCGCCCTTGTACACGGGGAGGTAGAAGGTGAGCGGGTTCGCCAGGTGGGGGGCCACCTGGCGGGAGACCGCACGGCGCTCGAAGTGGTTCTCCGCCACCAGCTTCACCGCGCCGGTCTGCAGGTAGCGCAGGCCGCCGTGGAGCAGCTTGGAGGAGGCGGAGGAGGTGGCGCCGGCGAAGTCGCCGGCGTCGACCACGGCCACCCTGAGGCCGGACTGCGCGGCGTGCCAGGCGGTGGAGATGCCCAGGATGCCACCGCCGATCACGAGAAGGTCGTACGACGCCTTGGAGAGCTGCTCCCGGGTCTCGGCCCGGCTCGGGTTGGAGCCGGAGGCCGGGTGCGTCCCCAGGGCAGGCACGGACTGCAGGGTGGACTGAGTGGTCATTGCGGTTCTTACTCCTCGTCAGTCTTCGTCGGCGATCCAGCCCATGGTCCGCTCCACGGCCTTGAGCCAGCTCTTGTACTCACGGTCGCGGGTCTCCGCGTCCATGCGGGGGGTCCACTCGGCGGCCCGCCGCCAGTTGGCGCGCAGGTCGTCGGTGCTGTTCCAGAAGCCGACGGCGAGGCCGGCGGCGTAGGCGGCGCCGAGGCAGGTGGTCTCGGCGACCATCGGGCGCACCACGGGGGCGTCCACGAAGTCGGCGAGGGTCTGCATCAGCAGGTTGTTGGAGGTCATGCCGCCGTCGACCTTGAGGGCGGTCAGCTCCACACCGGAGTCCTTCGTCATGGCGTCCGCGATCTCCCGCGTCTGCCAGGCGGTGGCCTCCAGGACGGCGCGCGCGAGGTGCGCCTTGGTGACGTACCGGGTCAGGCCGGCGATCACACCGCGGGCGTCGGAGCGCCAGTACGGGGCGAACAGGCCGGAGAAGGCCGGGACGAAGTAGGCGCCGCCGTTGTCCTCGACCTGCATCGCCAGGGTCTCGATCTCGGCGGCGGTGGAGATCAGGCCCATCTGGTCGCGCATCCACTGCACCAGCGAGCCGGTGACGGCGATCGAGCCCTCCAGGGCGTAGACCGTGTCCTGGTCGCCGATCTTGTAGCCGACCGTGGTCAGCAGGCCCGAGTAGGAGTTGATGATCTTGTCGCCGGTGTTCATCACCATGAAGGTGCCGGTGCCGTACGTCGACTTGGTCTCGCCCTCGGAGAAGCAGGTCTGGCCGAACAGGGCCGCCTGCTGGTCGCCGAGCGCGGAGGCGACGGGGATGCCGCCGAGCAGGTCGCCGAGCCTGCCGCCCTTGATCTCGCCGTAGACCTCGGCGGAGGAGCGGATCTCGGGGAGCATCTGCGTCGGCACGCCGATCGACTCGGCGATCCGCTCGTCCCACTGCATGGTGTGCAGGTTCATCAGCATGGTGCGGGAGGCGTTGGTGACGTCGGTGACGTGCTTGCCGCCGTTCACCCCGCCCGTCAGGTTCCAGATGACCCAGGTGTCCATCGTGCCGAAGAGCAGGTCGCCCGCCTCGGCGCGCTCGCGCAGACCGTCGACGTTGTCGAGCAGCCAGCGGGCCTTGGGGCCGGCGAAGTAGGAGGCGAGGGGGAGGCCGGTCTCGCGGCGGAAGCGGTCCTGGCCGACGTTGCGGCCGAGTTCGCGGCACAGGGCGTCGGTGCGGGTGTCCTGCCAGACGATGGCGTTGTGGACCGGCTCACCGGTGTTCTTGTCCCAGACGACGGTGGTCTCGCGCTGGTTGGTGATGCCGATGGCCTTGATGTCGTCGCGGGTGATGCCCGCCTTCTCGACCGCCCCGGCGACGACCTCCTGGACGTTGGTCCAGATCTCGGCGGCGTCGTGCTCGACCCAGCCCGGCTTGGGGAAGATCTGCTCGTGCTCCTTCTGGTCGACGGAGACGATGCGTCCGTCGCGGTCGAAGACGATGCAGCGCGAAGAGGTCGTGCCCTGGTCGATCGCGGCGATGAAGGGTCCGGCGGTGTGGGCGTCGGTCACTGTGTGCTCCTGGGGTTCCGTGGGGTGGTGGCCGGTGTGTACGGCGCGTGCTCTGCGGCTCGATGATGACCGAGCGGATGTCCGCTCAGGCGAACGCGACGTTGTAGACACCTCCGGCGATCGCACCGCCGATCAGCGGACCGACGACCGGGACCCAGGCGTAGGCCCAGTCCGAGCCGCCCTTGTTGGGCAGGGGGAGCAGGGCGTGCACGATGCGCGGGCCGAGGTCGCGGACCGGGTTGATCGCGTAGCCCGTCGGACCACCGAGGGACAGACCGACCGAGACCACTACGAACGCGGTGATCAGGGCGCCCAGGACGCCGAGGCCGTTGCCCTCGTCGTTGAGCCCCTGGGTGAGGATGGCGAGCAGCAGGACGAAGGTGCCGATGATCTCGGTGGCGAGGTTCTGCACCGTGTGCCGGATCTCCGGGCCGGTGGAGAAGACGCCCAGGACGGGGCCGGCGCCGCCCTCCTGTGCCTCGACGGACTTGGCCGTCGTGTCCTGCGCGCCCGGCCCGCCGACGATCTCCGGGTCGGTGAGGTGCGCCTGGAACTGGCCGTAGTAGGCGACCCAGACCAGGACCGCGCCGATCATGGCGCCGAGGAGCTGACCCGCGAAATAGGTCGGGACGTTGGTCCAGTCGCCGTCCTTGATCGCGATGCCGACCGTCACGGCGGGGTTGAGGTGGGCGCCGGAGAGCGGCGTCGAGATGTACGCCGCCGTCATGACGGCGAAGCCCCACCCGAACGCGATGGCGAGCCAGCCGGCGTTGCGGGCCTTGGAGGCCTTGAGCGTCACGGCGGCGCAGACACCGCCGCCGAGCAGGATGAGTATGGCGGTACCGATGGTCTCGCCGATGAAGATGTCGGAGCTGGACACCCGCGACTCCTTTGTCCTTCGTCCAGGGGAAGCCGAACCCCCGGGTCCCTCCGGGTGTTCCGGCGCCCTCGGTGTGAGAGCGATGGCGGCCCTTGGCGTTGTCACACTCTAGCGCGTATTGCCGGTAGGTGTTCGACAATGCCGACCGATGGACGCGAGTCTCGCTTCGCGTCCGGCATGCGTCAAGAGTTCTGTTATCGAAAGCACGATCGTTATTGATCGACCGGGGCTATCGATCACCGGGCGTGGCGCGGCGTGTCCCCTCCGTCCGGGTACGCCGAAGGCCGGAGCGCCGCTCGGCGTTCCGGCCCGTGCTCGTGTGTGCCCTAGAACCGCCCGGCGCCCAGGTCCCGCGACACCGCGCGGGCGCAGTCCCGCACCGCCGCGACCAGCTCGGGCCGCAGCTCGCCCTCCCGGCACAGCCGCTCCACGGCACCGGTGATGCCGACCGCGCCGACCGGCATGCGGCGCCGGTCGTGGATCGGGGCGGCGATGGACGCGACGCCCTCCCAGGTCTCCTCCACGTCGCACGCGTAACCACGCGCGCGCGTGATGTCCAGGACGTGTTCGAACCCCTCGGGCTCGCAGACGGTCCGGTCCGTGTACGCCTTGCGCTCGGCCTCCAGCGCCTCGCTGTGCGCCACCGGGTCGTACGCCGAGAGCACCTTGCCCAGCGCCGTCGAGTGCAGCGGCTGCATGGCCCCGATCTCCAGGACCTGCCGGCTGTCGTCGGGCCGGAAGACGTGGTGCACGATCAGGACGCCCTGCTGGTGCAGGACGCCGAGGTGGACGCTCTCGCCGCTGGACCGCGCGAGGTCGTCCGCCCACACCAGGGCACGTGCCCGCAGCTCGTGCACGTCGAGGTAGGTCGTGCCCAGGCGCAGCAGTTCGGCGCCCAGCTGGTAGCGCCCGGAGGTGGCGTCCTGCTCGACGAACCCCTCCTGCTGGAGGGTGCGCAGGATGCCGTGGGCGGTGCCCTTGGCCAGGCCCAGCGACGAGGCGATGTCCGACAGGCCGAGCCGCCGCTCGCCGCCCGCGAGCAGGCGCAGCATCGCGGCCGCCCGTTCGAGCGACTGGATGTTCCGTGCCATCGACGTACTGCCTCCGTCCCTTCGACTGCCGACCTCGGCGACGCTGACGTCGTTCGGCAATGTCGAACACTACCGGTCGATGTCGACCTCCCGCCAATAGTCGGCGGGCAACTGTTGCACCCGCCCGTGCTCCGGCGGCGGCCGGACCGCCTCGCCCCGCGGCGGAGCCACCGTTCGACGCCGACCGGACCGTCGGGCCCGTCCGTGTCGTGGACGCCCCGACCATCGGCCCGCGGTCCCGGCTACCCTGGCGGCGTGCGTTCTCCCCCGGGACGTTCCGAGCGGACGGCCCCGGGCAGCGCAAAGCCGACAGCCGTCGCATCCTAGGGAGCCCCTTCATGGCCTCGTCGCCGTCCACCCCGTCCGCCGACACCAGGACCCGTGTGTCCGCCCTCCGCGAGGCACTCGCCACCCGTGTGGTGGTCGCCGACGGGGCGATGGGCACCATGCTCCAGGCGCAGAACCCCTCGCTGGACGACTTCCAGCAACTCGAGGGGTGCAACGAGGTACTGAACGTGACCCGCCCCGACATCGTCCGCTCGGTGCACGAGGAGTACTTCACCGCCGGCGTCGACTGCGTGGGGACCAACACCTTCGGCGCCAACCACTCCGCCCTCGGCGAGTACGACATCCCCGAGCGCGTCCACGAGCTCTCCGAGGCCGGCGCCCGGGTGGCCCGCGAGGTCGCCGACGAGTTCACCGCCCGCGACGGCCGGCAGCGCTGGGTGCTCGGCTCCATCGGCCCCGGCACCAAGCTCCCCACCCTCGGCCACGCCCCGTACCCGGTGCTGCGCGACGCCTACCAGCGCAACGCCGAGGGCCTCGTCGCCGGCGGCGCCGACGCCCTGCTGGTGGAGACCACGCAGGACCTGCTCCAGACCAAGGCCTCCGTACTCGGTGCCCGGCGCGCCCTGGACGCCCTGGGCCTCGACCTCCCGGTCGTCGTGTCCGTGACCGTGGAGACCACCGGCACCATGCTCCTCGGCTCGGAGATCGGCGCCGCGCTGACCGCGCTGGAGCCGCTCGGCATCGACATGATCGGCATGAACTGCGCGACCGGCCCCGCCGAGATGAGCGAGCACCTGCGCTACCTGGCCCGCCACTCCCGCGTCCCGCTGTCCTGCATGCCCAACGCCGGCCTGCCCGTCCTCACCAAGGACGGCGCCCACTACCCGCTGACCCCGGCCGAGCTCGCGGACGCCCAGGAGACCTTCGTCCGCGAGTACGGACTGTCCCTGGTGGGCGGCTGCTGCGGCACCACCCCCGAGCACCTGCGCCAGGTCGTGGAGCGGGTCCGGGGCACGACCCCGACCGAGCGCCACCCGCGCCCCGAGCCGGGCGCGGCCTCCCTCTACCAGAGCGTGCCGTTCCGGCAGGACACGTCGTACCTGGCGATCGGCGAGCGGACCAACGCCAACGGCTCGAAGAAGTTCCGCGAGGCCATGCTGGAGGGCCGCTGGGACGACTGCGTGGAAATGGCCCGCGACCAGATCCGCGAGGGCGCGCACATGCTCGACCTGTGCGTGGACTACGTGGGCCGGGACGGCGTGGCCGACATGGAGGAGCTGGCCGGCCGGTTCGCCACCGCCTCCACGCTGCCGATCGTGCTGGACTCCACCGAGGTCGACGTCATCCAGGCGGGCCTGGAGAAGCTCGGCGGCCGGGCGGTGATCAACTCGGTGAACTACGAGGACGGCGCCGGCCCCGAGTCCCGGTTCGCGCGCGTCACCGAGCTGGCGAAGGAGCACGGCGCCGCGCTGATCGCGCTGACCATCGACGAGGAGGGCCAGGCCCGCACCGCCGAGAAGAAGGTCGAGATCGCCGAACGGCTGATCGCCGACCTCACCGGGAACTGGGGCATCCACGAGTCGGACATCCTCGTCGACTGCCTCACCTTCACCATCTGCACCGGCCAGGAGGAGTCCCGCAAGGACGGCGTGGCCACCATCGAGGGCATCCGCGAGCTCAAGAAGCGGCACCCGGACGTCCAGACCACCCTCGGCCTGTCGAACATCTCCTTCGGCCTCAACCCGGCCGCCCGCATCCTGCTGAACTCCGTCTTCCTCGACGAGTGCGTCAAGGCCGGCCTGGACTCGGCGATCGTGCACGCGAGCAAGATCCTGCCGATCGCCCGCTTCGACGAGGAGCAGGTCACCACCGCCCTGGACCTGATCTACGACCGCCGCCGCGAGGGCTACGACCCGCTGCAGAAGCTCATGCAGCTCTTCGAGGGCGCCACCGCCAAGTCGCTCAAGGCGTCCAAGGCCGAGGAACTGGCCGCGCTGCCGCTGGAGGAACGCCTCAAGCGCCGCATCATCGACGGTGAGAAGAACGGCCTGGAGCAGGACCTCGACGAGGCCCTCCAGGAGCGTCCGGCCCTGGACATCGTCAACGAGACCCTGCTCGACGGCATGAAGGTCGTCGGGGAGCTGTTCGGCTCCGGCCAGATGCAGCTGCCGTTCGTGCTCCAGTCCGCCGAGGTCATGAAGACCGCGGTGGCCCACCTGGAGCCGCACATGGAGAAGACCGACGACGAGGGCAAGGGCACCATCGTGCTGGCCACCGTCCGCGGCGACGTGCACGACATCGGCAAGAACCTCGTCGACATCATCCTGTCCAACAACGGCTACACCGTCGTCAACCTCGGCATCAAGCAGCCGGTCTCCGCCATCCTGGAGGCGGCCGACGAACACAAGGCCGACGTCATCGGCATGTCCGGACTCCTGGTCAAGTCCACGGTGATCATGAAGGAGAACCTGGAGGAGCTCAACCAGCGGGGCCTGGCCGCCGACTACCCCGTGATCCTCGGCGGCGCCGCCCTCACCCGCGCGTACGTCGAGCAGGACCTGCACGAGATCTACGACGGCGAGGTCCGCTACGCCCGCGACGCCTTCGAGGGCCTGCGGCTCATGGACGCCCTGATCGGCATCAAGCGGGGCGTGCCCGGCGCCAAGCTGCCCGAGCTGCGGCAGCGCCGCGTGCGGGCCGCCACCGTCGAGATCGAGGAGCGCCCCGAGGAGGGCCACGTCCGCTCCGACGTCGCCACCGACAACCCCGTCCCCACCCCGCCCTTCCAGGGGACCCGCGTCGTCAAGGGCATCCAGCTCAAGGAGTACGCGTCCTGGCTCGACGAGGGCGCCCTGTTCAAGGGCCAGTGGGGTCTGAAGCAGGCCCGCACCGGAGAGGGACCCTCGTACGAGGAACTGGTCGAGTCCGAGGGCAGGCCGCGCCTGCGCGGGCTGCTGGACCGCCTCCAGACGGAGAACCTGCTGGAGGCCGCCGTGGTCTACGGCTACTTCCCGTGCGTCTCCAAGGACGACGACCTGATCATCCTGGACGAGGCCGGGAACGAGCGCACCCGCTTCACCTTCCCGCGCCAGCGGCGCGGCCGGCGCCTGTGCCTGGCCGACTTCTTCCGCCCGGAGGAGTCCGGCGAGCGGGACGTCGTCGGCTTCCAGGTCGTCACCGTCGGCTCCCGCGTCGGCGAGGAGACGGCCCGGATGTTCGAGGCCAACGCCTACCGCGACTACCTCGAACTGCACGGCCTGTCCGTGCAGCTCGCCGAGGCACTCGCCGAGTACTGGCACGCGCGCGTGCGCTCCGAACTCGGCTTCGCGGGGGAGGACCCCGCCGCGATGGAGGACATGTTCGCCCTGAAGTACCGGGGTGCCCGCTTCTCCCTCGGCTACGGCGCCTGCCCGGACCTGGAGGACCGCGCCAAGATCGCCGACCTGCTCCAGCCGGAGCGCATCGGCGTCCACCTGTCGGAGGAGTTCCAGCTCCACCCGGAGCAGTCCACCGACGCCATCGTGATCCACCACCCGGAGGCGAAGTACTTCAACGCCCGCTGAGGCCGGCACGGGGGCCCGTGCGCGCTCCGGAGCCGCACCAGGCGTTCCCGACCCGCACGACGTAGACTGGTCCGTCCACCGCAGGCCGGTTCCCACCGTGGGAACCGGCCTGATCGTCCCTCAAGGAGGTACGTGGATGACCAGTACGGTTCCCGCGCTCGGAACCCGAACGGCCGAAGGCTCCGCCCTGCAGGCCGTGCTCCTCGACATGGACGGCACCCTCGTGGACACCGAGGGCTTCTGGTGGGACGTCGAGGTCGAGGTCTTCGCCTCCCTCGGCCACACCCTCGACGACTCCTGGCGCCACGTGGTCGTCGGCGGGCCCATGAGCCGCAGCGCCGGATTCCTGATCGAGGTCACCGGGGCCGACATCACCCTCGCCGAACTCAGCGTGCTGCTCAACGACGGCTTCGAACGGCGCATCGGCCGCAGCCTGCCGCTCATGCCGGGAGCCGCCCGGCTGCTCGCCGAGCTGTCGACGCACGAGATCCCCACGGCCCTGGTCTCCGCCTCGCACCGGCGCATCATCGACCGCGTGCTGGCCTCGCTGGGAGCCCAGCACTTCGGCCTCACGGTCGCCGGCGACGAGGTGCCCCGCACCAAGCCCCACCCGGACCCGTACCTGGCCGCCGCGGCCGGCCTCGGCGTGGACCCGGCCCGCTGCGCCGTCGTCGAGGACACCGCGACCGGAGTCGCCGCCGCGGAGGCCGCCGGCTGCCACGTCGTGGCGGTGCCTTCGGTCGCCCCCATCACCCCGGCCGCGCGGCGTACGGTGGTCCGCTCGCTGGAAGAGGTCGACCTGGCGTTCCTGCGCGGCCTGATGACCTACGTGTCCTAGGCGTCCACCCAGCGTGCGGCACCGTTCGCGCGGCAATTCCGGAAACGGAGCCGTGCGGGACCACGCGGGGACGCGGACGAGGGAATTCCCGCCACCGTGACGACCGGATTCCGGGATTCACCGAGGGACGGCCGCATGTGACGTTCCCCACGTCTCCGGGGGTCGACAGGGAGGTGTCGATGTGCTTCGCCGAGTCCGGCGAACGTTGTCGCGGCTCCCTTGTGTCCTGATTGATGGAACGCTGCACTAATCCTTCCTCTGTCGGGTTTTCGGTGTGTCCACACCCGGTTTCACTCCGTGATGAGCTCTCATCTCCGGCGGCTGCGAACCCCTCTGCGGGCGCGGACTAATCTCGTCGCGAGAACATCGGCCACTACCCCCGTGATCCGCCGCGACACCCCTGCATGCCGGATACACGGACCGACAGCTCTGGAGAAACTCGAGCATGAACCGCAAGACTTTGGTGCTGCCGGCCGTCGTCGGCCTGCTCGCGCCGGTACTCGCCGCCTGCGGCGGGTCCGACGGTGGCAGCGGCGGGGACGCGATCGTCGTCGGCACCACGGACCGGTTCAGCGTCTCGAACGACGCACCCGCCCCCCTCGACCCGGCATACGCCTACGACGTCGGCCTCTGGAACATCCTGCGTCAGACCACGCAGACCCTCATGGTGCAGCCCCGCGGCGACGGGGAACCGGTGCCGGAGGCCGCCGAGAAGTGCGGGTTCACCGACACCGGCAACGAACGGTACGCGTGCACCCTGCGGGACGGCCTGAAGTTCGCCAACGGGGACCCGATCACCGCGGAGGACGTGAAGTACTCCGTCGAGCGTGCCCTGACCATCAAGGACGACACCGGTGTGTTCGCCCTGCTGTCGACCGTGGACACCGTCGAGACACAGGGCGACCGTGAGGTCATCTTCCACCTCAAGACGGCGGACGCGACCTTCCCGTACAAGCTGTCCACGCCGGTCGCGGGCATCGTCAACGCGGACCAGTACCCCAAGGACAAGCTGCGCGCCGGCTTCGAACTGGACGGCTCCGGCCCGTACACCATGAAGGCCGAGGTCAAGGGCGACAAGCTCGCCAAGGCCGTGTTCACCAAGAACCCCAACTACAAGGGGAGTCTGGAGGTGAACAACGACAAGGTCGAGATGGTCTTCTTCGACGACGCGGAGGCCATGGGCGCCGCGATCGACAAGGGCGACATCGACCTGATGACCCGTGCGATGACGCCGGACCAGATCCAGAAGCTGTCCAACGGCACGGACAGCGACGTCAACCTGGTCGAGGTGGCCGGCCTCGAGATCCGCTACCTGGGCTTCAACACGGCCGCACCGACGGTGAAGGACAAGGCCGTCCGCCAGGCGATGGCCCAGCTCATCAACCGCAGCCAGCTCGTCTCCGAGGTCTACGGTTCCCAGGCCGAGCCGCTCTACTCGATGGTTCCGGCCAGCATCACCGGCCACTCCAACTCGTTCTTCAACACTTACGGCGACCCCAGCGTGAGCAAGGCCAAGAGCACGCTCGCGGACGCGGACGTCACCACGCCGGTGAAGCTGACGCTGCACTACACGACCGACCACTACGGTGCCGCGACCAAGCAGGAGTTCGAGCAGCTGCAGAAGCAGCTGAACGACAGCGGTCTCTTCCAGGTCGACATCGAGGGCGTGCCCTGGGACACGTTCCAGACGGCGCAGCGCAAGGGCGAGTACGACGTCTTCGGCATGGGCTGGTTCCCCGACTTCCCGGATGCCGACAGCTTCATCGCGCCGTTCCTCGACAAGGACAACACCCTCAACTCGCCGTACCTGAACCCGAAGATCATCGACAAGCTGATCCCCGAGTCCCGCGGTGAGGCCGACCGGCTCTCCGCCGTGGACAGCCTCACCGAGATCCAGAACATCACCGCCGACGACGTCCCGATGATCCCGCTGTGGCAGGGCAAGCAGTACGTCGCCGCCCGGGGCGACGTCACCGGCACGGCCTACGTCCTCAACTCCTCCTCGTCGCTCCAGCTGTGGGAGCTGAGCCGCGGGGTCAGCGACTGACGCACCACCGGCACAACGCGAAGGGCGCCCTCCTCCCCGTCGGAAGAGGGCGCCCTTCGCGTTGTGCCGCCGAGACCGGCGCGAGGAACGCCGCCTACTGCGCGCCGGGACGGACCAGGCCGCTCTCGTAGGCGTACACCGCGGCCTGCACCCGGTCGCGCAGGCCCAGCTTGGTCAGCACATGACCCACGTGCGTCTTGACGGTGGTCTCGCTGACGAACAGGTCGGCGGCGATCTCCGCGTTGGACAACCCGCGGGCCACCAGCTTCAGCACCTCCACCTCACGCTCGGTCAGCGTGTGCAGGGTGTCCGGCACCGGCTCCTCACCGGACGGCAGATGCGTCGCGTACTTGTCGAGCAGCCGCCGGGTGATGCTCGGCGCGAGCATCGCCTCGCCGCCCGCGACGACACGGATCGCCTGCACGAGTTCGTTGGCCGGGGCATCCTTCAGCAGGAACCCGCTGGCACCCGCCTTCAGCGCCTCCACCACGTACTCGTCGAGGTCGAAGGTGGTCAGCACCAGCACCTTCGCCGGGCCGTCGCGCTCGGGCCCGGTGATCTGCCGGGTCGCCTCCACACCGTCCATCCGCGGCATGCGGATGTCCATCAGCACCACGTCGGGCTGCAACGCCCGCACCTGGTCGAGCGCCTGGAGGCCGTCTCCGGCCTCGCCGACGACCGCGAGGTCCGGCTCCGCCTCCAGAATCATCCGGAAGCCCGTGCGCAGCAGCGGCTGGTCGTCGACCAGTAGGACGCGGATGGCCACGTAAGTCTCCTTCGCTAGTCCGCCGCCCATTCTGCCCTGCGCGCGCGGCCGCGCTCGCGCGCGGGGGGCCCGGGCCCCGGCGGCTCACGTGCCGCCGGGACCGGCCGTCCCGACCGGCAGCGGATACGGCGGGGGAGTGCCGCCGAACTCCGGGCAGTGCGCCTGGTGGTCGCACCAGCCACACAGCTTGGTGGGGCGCGGTCGCCAGTCACCTGTCTCGGTCGCCAGCCGGATGGCCTCCCACAGCGCCAGCAGCTTGCGCTCGACCCGCTCCAGATCGGCGAGGACCGGGTCGTAGGTGAGCACGTCACCGCTGCCGAGATAGACGAGCTGCAGACGCCGCGGCACGACCTTCTTCAGCCGCCACACCACCAGGGCGTAGAACTTCATCTGGAACAGCGCGCCCTCGGCGTACTGCGGCCGGGGCGCCTTGCCCGTCTTGTAGTCGACGATCCGCACCTCGCCGGTGGGGGCCACGTCGACCCGGTCGATGATGCCGCGCAGCCGCAGCCCGGAGTCCAGATCGGCCTCGACGAACAGCTCCCGCTCGGCGGGCTCCAGCCGGCTCGGATCCTCCAGCGTGAACCAGCGCTCGACGAGCCGCTCCGCCTCGGCGAGCCACTGCGCCAGCCGCTCGCCCTCCGGATCGTCCGCGAACAGCTCACCCACCTCCGGCCGGCTCTCCCGCAGCCGGTCCCACTGCCCCGGGACCAGCGCCTTCGCCCGCGGCGGCGTGCGCTCGGCCGCCGGGGCGTCGAAGAGCCGCTCGAGCACCGCGTGCACCAGGGTGCCCCTGGTCGCCGCCTCGCTCGGCTTCTCCGGCAGGCGGTCGATGACCCGGAACCGGTACAGCAGCGGGCACTGCATGAAGTCCGCCGCCCGGGAGGGCGAGAGCGAGGCGGGTGCCACGGCGACGGGCACGGGGGCGACGGACTCGGGCCCGGGCGCCGCCGTCGCGGCAGCCGTCTCTCCCGGCACACCACCGTGATCCGCCGTCGCCGCCGGCCGCGCGTCCCCCGCGGGGCCCTCCGCGACATCCTCGATGCTCGTCTCCATGCCCATAGACCTTACGGCCCGCCACTGACAGTGACCCAGCCCACGGCCGTCACCCCTGTGACGAAAGGGAAGCAGTGGGGTGCCGGGGCGGAACGGGCCGGGGCGGACGCATACCATCGACAGGAGACCCTCCCGTCCGGCAGGCGCGGGAGACGCTTCGAACGAGGGGACACCGTGGACGTGAGCGGCGGGAGCGGGCACCCGCGGTCCGGCAACGACGAGTCGGCCGAGCCCCGGGCAGAGCCCACGACCCCGGCCACCGGCCCCGCGCACCCGGGACCCGCGGAATCCGGCCCGTCCGAGGAGCGGCCGACCGGCCGCCCCCGCACACCGGAGGAGGAGACCGGCAGCCCCGCCACCGACGACACCGCACCGGCCCCGGAACCGCCGGCTCCCCGCCCGGCCGGCACCGCCCCCGCGGACACCGGCGCCCCCGCGGACACCGGCACCACCGCCGGCCCCGCTCGGACCCCGCGGCCCGGACACGACGCCACGCACGATCCGGCACCCGACGGCGACCGCCCCGCCCACGCACCCGCGGACCCCGCCCACCACGCCCCCGGCGGGCCCCGCGCCGAGGCCCACCCGCACACCGGCCCCGGCACCGGTCCCGGACGCCCGCCGCAGCGCCGCCCGGAACCAGGCGGCGGACTCCTGATGGGCAGGCCCTTCGGCGTCCCCGTCTACGTCGCGCCCAGCTGGTTCCTCGTCGCCGCCCTCATCACCTGGGTGTTCGGCGGCCAGCTCGACCGCGTGCTGCCCGAACTCGGCGCCGCCCGCTACCTGGTCTCCCTCTTCTTCGCCGTAGCCTTCTACGGCTCGGTCCTCGTCCACGAGCTGGCCCACACCGTCGCCGCCCTCCGCTTCAAGCTCCCCGTCCGCCGCATCCAGCTCCAGTTCTTCGGAGGCGTCTCCGAGATCGAGAAGGAAGCCGAGACCCCCGGCCGCGAGTTCGTGCTGGCCTTCGTGGGCCCCCTGCTCTCCCTCGTCCTCGCCGGCGCCTTCTACCTGGCCCTGCTCACGGTCGAGCCCGGCACCGTCCCCGGCGTCCTCCTGGCCGGCCTGATGATCTCCAACCTCATCGTGGCCGCCTTCAACCTGCTGCCCGGCCTCCCCCTGGACGGCGGCCGGATGCTCCGCGCCGTCGTATGGAAAATCACCGGCAAACCCATGAACGGCACCATCGCCGCCGCCTGGGTCGGCAGAGCCCTCGCCGTCTGCGTCCTCATCGGCCTGCCCCTGCTCACCCAGTCCGGCGCACTCGGCGCGGACGCCGTGGACAACGTCGGCATGGACACCGTCATGGACGCCCTGCTCGCCGCCATCCTCGCCGCGATCATCTGGACCGGAGCCGGGAACAGCCTGCGCATGGCCCGCCTGCGCGAACACCTCCCGGAGCTCCGCGCCCGCGCCCTCACCAGGCGCGCCGTCCCCGTCCCCGCCGACACCCCGCTCTCCGAGGCCCTGCGCCGCGCCAACGCCTCCGGCGCCCGCGCCCTGGTCGTCGTCGACGGCGACGGCAGCCCCGTGTCGCTGGTCCGCGAGGCCGCCATCGTCGGCGTGCCCGAGCACCGCCGCCCCTGGGTCCCGGTCAGCGGCCTCGCCCAGGACCTCACCGAGGGCATGCGCGTCTCGGCCGAACTGTCGGGCGAGGAGCTCCTGGACGCCCTGCGCGCGAACCCGGCGACCGAGTACCTGGTGGTCGAGGAGACCGGCGAGATCTACGGCGTCCTGTCCGCGGCCGACGTCGAGCGCGCCTTCGTGAAGGCCATGGCCCGCCCCTCCTGACCCCCGGCGTGGTCAGCGGCCCCGCCCGGGACCGGTAGGCTGGTCACATGTCCGAACCGACCGGTGCCGCCCGCAGGCGCGGGCCCTTCAAGGTCGGGGACCAGGTTCAGCTGACCGACCCCAAGGGCCGCCACTACACGTTCACGCTCGAGGCCGGGAAGAACTTCCACACCCACAAGGGTTCCTTCCCCCACGACGAACTGATCGGTGCTCCCGAGGGCAGCGTCGTCCGCACCACCGGGAACGTCGCCTACCTCGCGCTGCGCCCCCTGCTCCCCGACTACGTCCTGTCCATGCCCCGCGGGGCAGCCGTCGTCTACCCGAAGGACGCGGGGCAGATCCTCGCCTTCGCCGACATCTTCCCCGGCGCACGCGTCGTCGAGGCCGGTGTGGGCTCCGGCTCCCTCAGCAGCTTCCTGCTGCGCGCCATCGGCGACCAGGGCATGCTGCACTCCTACGAGCGCCGCGAGGACTTCGCCGAGATCGCCCGGCAGAACGTGGAGCGCTACTTCGGCGGCCCCCACCCCGCCTGGCAGCTCACCGTCGGCGACCTCCAGGACAACCTGTCCGACAGCGACGTCGACCGTGTGATCCTCGACATGCTCGCCCCCTGGGAGTGCCTGGAGGCCGTCTCCAAGGCGCTCGTGCCCGGCGGCATCCTGTGCTGCTACGTCGCGACCACCACCCAGCTCGCCCGGACCGTCGAGTCCATCCGCGAGATCGGCTGCTTCAACGAGCCGACCTCCTGGGAGACGATGATCCGCAACTGGCACGTCGAAGGTCTCGCCGTCCGCCCGGACCACCGCATGATCGGCCACACCGGCTTCCTGCTCACCGCCCGCCGCCTCGCCGACGGCGTCGAGCCGCCCATGCGCCGCCGTCGCCCCGCCAAGGGCGCCTACGGCGAGGACTACGACGGCCCCAACGCCGGCGGTGGCTCCGGCCGCTGAGGCGGCCCCGTACCCCAGGCAACGCACAGGCGCCGTGGCTCAGTTCCCGAACACACCCGGGAACTGAGCCACGGCGCCTTCGCGTTGACGGACGACCACCCTGTGCACACGCGACCGAGCACCACCCCGTCCGGACCGGTACACGAACCCGAGCGACTACCCACCCCGCCGTTCCCCCGCACTGTGACGTGTGGCACGATGCAGGCCACCCCCACCGGCACAGCCCTCACAGGAGACACTCCTCGTGCAGCACCCCGCCGTTCCGGACCTGTCGCACACGCACACCCGCCCCATCCACTGGGTCGCCACCGCCACGGCGCTCGCCGGAGTCGTGGCCCTGTCCGCGGTCCTGCAGCCCGACGCCGCGACGGCCGCACAGACCGCCGCCCCCTCGCCCCGGAGCGCCCCGGCGCAGACCCCGCCGCCCGATCCCGCGGCCGTCGCCTTCCCCGTGGAGTGCGGACCGGTCAAGGCGGTGGTGCACAAGAAGGCCTCCGGCGACCTCGACGGGGACGGCCGGCCCGAGACGGTGGCCGTCGTGCACTGCGACGCCCCCATGGGCACCCCGCCCGACGGGATGTACGTCCTCACGCGGGCCGCCGACGAAGACAAGCCCCGCGTCGTGGCCACCCTCGTGGCCCCCGAGGACCGCCGGACGGTCACCGACCTCTCGGTGCGCGACGGCGCCGTCCTCGCCACGCTCCTCGGCTACTCGTCGGCCGACGTGCCCAGTTGCTGCCCCGACGTCACCGACGACGCGAAGTGGCAGTGGAAGAACGGCGCGTTCGTGCGCGGGACGCCCTCCCAGGCACGGACCGTGTGACCGGCACCCCCGCGACGGACGGTGTGACACACCGGACACCGGTCACGCAACGTGCCCTTCGAGTCACAGTTGGGTCACTCCGCATCCGGTCCGTAGACCTCGGCCCTGTCCGAAACGCGACGCACATGGATGCACTCCCCGGGACACTCCTTCACCGAGTCGATCACATCCGTGAGAAGCGGCAACGGCACGGGCGTTGTCGCCCCCGCGGCCTGCAGAAGCTCGTCGTCCGCGCCCTTGACGTAGGCCAGACCGTCGATGTCCAGCTCGAACACCTCCGGCGCGTACTGCGCACAGATGCCGTCACCGGTACACAGGTCCTGGTCGATCCAGACCTCCAGTGCCTCGTCGACGACTCCGGCCTCCTGCTGCACGCTCATCTCTCCTGCCGTTTCCTGCGTCGAGCGGTTCGGGAATCCGGCCAGCTCCGACGGGTGTTGAACGCTTCGAGCCTACCTTCGCCTGGGTTCCATCCACGTTCGGTGGGTATTCCCCTGGCGTGAGGGAGAGCGCAAGGGTGAAGATCGGACACACCCCGACCGTCTTTTGATCTAGGGGTTTCAATCGACACCCACCCAGGTAGGGTCTGGAAGCGTCCAGCTCCCCTTGGAGGAGGTGAGGACCGTGGCAGCCCACGACGACGACATGAACCGCGGCATCCGCCCGGGACGCGGGTCCGAGGACCCGGCCGGGCAGGTCGCCTATCTTGAGCAGGAGATCGCCGTCCTGCGACGCAAGCTCGCCGACTCTCCGCGGCACACGAGAATTCTCGAAGAGCGGATCGTCGAGCTGCAGACCAACCTGGCCGGCGTGTCCGCCCAGAACGAGCGACTCGCCAACACACTCCGCGAGGCCCGCGACCAGATCGTGGCCCTCAAGGAGGAGGTCGACCGGCTGGCCCAGCCGCCGGCGGGCTTCGGCGTCTTCCTGCAGGCCAACGAGGACGGCACCGCCGACATCTTCACCGGCGGCCGCAAACTCCGGGTGAACGTCAGCCCGAGCGTCGAACTCGACGAGCTCCGGCGCGGCCAGGAAGTGATGCTCAACGAAGCACTCAACGTGGTCGAGGCCATGGAGTTCGAGAGCATCGGCGACATCGTCACCCTCAAGGAGATCCTGGAGGACGGCGAGCGCGCCCTGGTACTCGGACACACCGACGAGGAGCGCGTGGTCCGACTCGCCGAGCCACTGCGGGGCACCACCATCCGCGCCGGCGACGCCCTCCTGCTCGAACCCCGCTCCGGCTACGTCTACGAGGTCGTCCCCAAGAGCGAGGTCGAGGAACTCGTCCTCGAAGAGGTCCCCGACATCGGCTACGAGCAGATCGGCGGCCTCGGCGGTCAGATCGAGGCCATCCGCGACGCGGTCGAGCTCCCCTATCTCTACCCCGACCTGTTCCGCGAGCACGAGCTGCGCCCGCCCAAGGGCGTCCTGCTCTACGGGCCCCCCGGATGCGGAAAGACGCTCATCGCCAAGGCGGTCGCCAACTCGCTGGCCAAGAAGGTCGCCGAGGTGACCGGCCAAGCCGCCGGCAAGAGCTTCTTCCTCAACATCAAGGGTCCCGAGCTGCTCAACAAGTACGTCGGTGAGACCGAGCGACAGATCCGCCTGGTCTTCCAGCGGGCCCGGGAGAAGGCCAGCGAGGGCACCCCCGTCATCGTCTTCTTCGACGAGATGGAGTCCCTCTTCCGCACCCGCGGCTCCGGGGTCAGCTCGGACGTGGAGAACACCATCGTCCCGCAGCTGCTCGCCGAGATCGACGGCGTGGAAGGCCTGCAGAACGTGGTCGTCATCGGCGCCTCCAACCGGGAGGACATGATCGACCCCGCCATCCTGCGGCCCGGCCGGCTCGACGTGAAGATCAAGATCGAACGTCCGGACGCCGAGGCGGCCAAGGACATCTTCGGCAAGTACCTCACCGAACGCCTGCCGCTCCACGTGGACGACCTCTCGGAACACGGGAAGGACAAGGCGGCCACCGTCCAGAGCATGATCCAGACCGCGGTGGAACAGATGTACGCCGAATCCGAGGAAAACCGTTTTCTGGAGGTCACCTACGCCAACGGCGACAAGGAAGTCCTCTACTTCAAGGACTTCAATTCCGGCGCCATGATCGAGAACATCGTGGGCCGCGCCAAGAAAATGGCGATCAAGGACTTCCTCGAGAAGAACCAGAAGGGCCTCCGCGTCTCCCACCTCCTCCAGGCCTGCGTGGACGAGTTCAAGGAGAACGAGGACCTGCCCAACACCACCAACCCGGACGACTGGGCCCGGATCTCCGGAAAGAAGGGTGAGCGGATCGTGTACATCCGTACGCTCGTCACCGGAAAGCAGGGCGCGGACACCGGACGCTCCATCGACACGGTGGCGAACACCGGCCAGTACCTGTAAAAGGCGGGGCGGCTGCGGGTGCCCTCTCCGGGTACCCGCAGCCGACTGTTTTCCGGAGCCCCGGCTGGAGCAAGGCAATGACGCAAATGATCTCCCCACCAGCGCAAAGGCGTTCTAGGCTCTTCCGTACCGCCGGGTCGCGCAGCGCGGGGACGGGCACCGCATCTGCATCGGAGCGCCAGCGGTACTTGAGCGGCGCCCACGACGGGCGTCGCCGGGCAAGGAGGGCCGCATGACCGTACGGCGAGTAATGGGCATCGAGACGGAGTACGGGATCTCCGTCCCCGGCCACCCGAACGCCAATGCCATGCTCACCTCGTCCCAGATCGTCAACGCCTACGCGGCGGCGATGCACCGGGCCCGCCGGGCCCGCTGGGACTTCGAGGAGGAGAACCCCCTGCGGGACGCGCGAGGCTTCGACCTCGCCCGTGAAGCCGCCGACTCCAGCCAGCTCACGGACGAGGACATCGGCCTGGCCAACGTGATCCTCACCAACGGAGCACGGCTCTACGTCGACCACGCCCACCCCGAGTACAGCGCTCCGGAGGTCACCAACCCGCGGGACGCCGTCCTGTGGGACAAGGCCGGCGAGCGGATCATGGCCGAGGCCGCCGAGCGGGCCGCCCAGCTGCCCGGTGCCCAGCCGATCCACCTCTACAAGAACAACACCGACAACAAGGGCGCGTCCTACGGCACCCACGAGAACTACCTGATGAAGCGGGAGACCGCCTTCTCGGACATCGTGCGCCACCTCACGCCCTTCTTCGTCTCCCGCCAGGTCTTCACCGGCGCCGGCCGCGTCGGCATCGGCCAGGACGGCCACGAGCACGGCTTCCAGCTCAGCCAGCGCGCGGACTACTTCGAGGTCGAGGTGGGCCTGGAGACGACGCTGAAACGGCCCATCATCAACACGCGCGACGAACCGCACGCGGACGCGGAGAAGTACCGCCGGCTGCACGTGATCATCGGCGACGCGAACCTGTCGGAGATCTCGACGTACCTGAAGCTCGGTACGACGGCGCTGGTGCTGTCGATGATCGAGGACGGGTTCATCGCCGTCGACCTGGCCGTCGACCAGCCGGTGCGCACCCTCCACCAGGTCTCGCACGACCCGTCGCTCAAGCACCTGGTCACCCTGCGCAGCGGCCGGACACTGACGGCGGTGCAGCTCCAGATGGAGTACTACGAGCTGGCGCGCAAGTACGTGGAGGAGCGGTACGGCGCGGACGCCGACGACCAGACCAAGGACGTCCTCGGCCGCTGGGAGGACACGCTCAACCGGTTGGAGAACGACCCGATGAGCCTGGCCGGCGAGCTGGACTGGGTCGCCAAGCGCGAGCTCATGGAGGGCTACCGGCGCCGGGACGACCTGGACTGGGACGCCGCCCGGCTGCACCTGGTGGACCTCCAGTACGCCGACGTACGGCCCGAGAAGGGCCTGTACAACCGGCTGGTGGACCGCGGCCGCATCAAGCGCCTGCTGGACGAGCCGGAGGTCGAGCGGGCCCGTACGAAGCCGCCGGAGGACACCCGGGCGTACTTCCGCGGGCGCTGTCTGGAGCAGTACGCGGACGACGTCGCGGCGGCCTCCTGGGACTCGGTGATCTTCGACCTGCCGGGCCGGGACTCGCTCCAGCGGGTGCCAACCCTGGAACCGCTTCGCGGAACGCGTAATCACGTCAAGGAGCTCCTGGACCGCTGCCGCACCGCGGAGGACCTGGTCAGGGTCCTGTCCGGCGGCTGACGGCGCCCAGCGGGTAGAGGGAAGGAGACCGCCGGACAGGGTGGAAAGTCACCGGGTCCGGGAACCATCGAGGTGGCCCCCGTACGTTGAGGAAACTGCGGGGCCGATGTCGGACCCGGCTTGTAGGGTCTGGTCTTGACCGAGCAACTGTGTCGGGCGAACCGAGCGGGGTGAGGGTTATGGCGACCAAGGACACCGGTGGCGGGCAGCAGAAGGCCACGCGTTCCACCGAGGAGGTCGAGGAGCAGGCGCAGGACGCACAGGCTTCCGAGGACCTCAAGGAGCGCCAGGAGAAGCTGAGCGACGACGTGGACTCCGTCCTGGACGAGATCGACGATGTCCTGGAAGAGAACGCCGAGGACTTCGTGCGCTCCTTCGTTCAAAAGGGTGGAGAGTGATCTCACCTTCGGTTCGAAGGATTCGGCGGGGGAGTTGGGGTTGTCCCAGGAAGGCGTGAAGCGCTGCTCGCGGTGCAGGCGGTACAAGCCGCGAGCAGCTTTCGCGAGTTCTGCGGCGTACTACCGCAAGCGCCAGGGTGCGCGCGGCGGAAAGCCCCGCCCGGGGGTCGCCGCACCCGGGGGGCACGAGTACCGCCGGCGTCGCGGGGGAATCAAGCCGCACTCTGAGCGGGGTCGCACCAGAACGGCTTCCGACGGCCTGTCGACAGCCTGCAACGCCTGCCGGGCCATCGAAGGGCGGGCACGTCACCCGCAGCGCCACCATGGCCTGGCGGAAGCCGAGCGTGATGCGATGGTCGCGTCGCAAAAGGGCCTCAGCGTGATCTGCCTGAAGGCTGCCACCGCACATGTGGATCACTGCCACGAGACGGGTAGGGTCCGTGGCGTACCGTGCTTCAGCTGCGATGCTGCGCTGGGGCAGTTGAAGGACCGGCCCGATGCCATAAGGCGGGCTGCCGCATAAGTGGAAGGAATCGCGTGGAAGCCAACACTCGTAGCACCGGGCGTCTACCAGCTGCCTTCCTGACGCCTGGATCCTCCTCCTTCATGGACTTCCTCGGGGAGCACCAGCCGGAGCTGCTCCCGGGCAACCGGCAGCTGCCGCCGGTGCAGGGCGTGGTCGAGGCGCCGCACGGCACCACGATCGTGGCCGTGACGTTCCCCGGCGGTGTCGTGCTCGCCGGTGACCGGCGGGCCACCATGGGCAACATGATCGCGCAGCGGGACATCGAGAAGGTCTTCCCTGCCGACGAGTACTCGGCGGTGGGTATCGCCGGTACGGCGGGTCTGGCCGTGGAGATGGTGAAGCTGTTCCAGTTGGAGCTGGAGCACTTCGAGAAGGTCGAGGGCGCGCAGCTGTCCCTGGAGGGCAAGGCGAACCGCCTGTCCACGATGATCCGCTCCAACCTGGGCATGGCGATGCAGGGACTGGCCGTGGTGCCGCTGTTCGCCGGATACGACGTGGACCGCGGCAAGGGCCGCATCTTCTCGTACGACGTGACGGGCGGGCGGTCGGAGGAGCACAGCTTCGCGACCACGGGGTCGGGGTCGATCTTCGCGCGCGGGGCGATGAAGAAGCTCTTCCGTGAGGATCTGACCGAGGAAGAGGCCACGACGCTCGTGGTCCAGGCGCTGTACGACGCGGCGGACGACGACTCGGCGACCGGTGGTCCCGATGTCGCGCGCCGGATCTATCCGATCATCACTGTGATCACCGAGGACGGTTACCGTCGGCTGACCGAGGACGAGTCCTCGGAGCTGGCCCGCTCGGTCCTGGAGCGGCGGCTGGAGCAGCCCGACGGGCCGCGGGCCGCGCTGCTGTAGCGGTGGCGTTGTTGTGTTGAGGGCAGGTGGTCCAGTGACTTCGACAGAAAGGGACGGGTAACCGGTGTCGACGCCGTTCTATGTCTCACCCCAGCAGGCGATGGCGGACCGGGCGGAGTACGCCCGCAAGGGCATCGCCCGTGGCCGCAGCCTGGTCGTGCTGCAGTATGCCGACGGCATTGTGTTCGTCGGGGAGAACCCGTCCCGTGCGCTGCACAAGTTCAGTGAGATCTACGACCGGATCGGCTTCGCGGCCGCCGGTAAGTACAACGAGTACGAGAACCTGCGGATCGGCGGAGTGCGATATGCCGACCTGCGGGGTTACACGTACGACCGGGACGACGTGACGGCTCGTGGTCTGGCCAACGTCTACGCCCAGACGCTGGGCACGATCTTCTCCAGTTCGGCCGAGAAGCCGTACGAGGTGGAGTTGGTCGTCGCGGAGGTGGGCGAGAGCCCGGACGGCGACCAGATCTACCGGCTGCCGCACGACGGATCGATCGTGGACGAGCACGGCTCGGTCGCGGTCGGGGGCAATGCGGAGCAGATCAGCGGGTACCTGGATCAGCGGCACCGGGACGGTATGACGCTGGCCGAGGCGCTGAAGCTGGCGGTGCAGGCGCTGTCCCGCGACACGAACGGCAGCGAGCGGGAGATTCCCGCGGAGCGGCTGGAGGTCGCCGTGCTGGACCGTACGCGTCCGCAGAAGCGGAAGTTCAAGCGGATCGTGGGCGGCCAGTTGTCGCGGCTGTTGGAATCGGGGACGGGTGAGGTGTCCCTGGAGGGCGAGGGTGAGGGAGACGGCGAGGGCGAGTAGGGGGCGGGTGCGCGTAGCGCGTCGTGCCGACGGCCGCGCCGCGGGTAGTCGTGCGGCGTGACCGCGGGCCGCGGGGCCGCTGGGGCGGCACGGCACGGGTGGGCGCGGCGGCACCCCGCCGGCGCCGGGCCGCGTCGCCCTTCCCCGGCCCGCACCTTTACCGCGCCCGTGCCGGGGTGGCGCTTCACCGGGGTGGTGCCGTGGAGCCCCGTACTACGAGGGTCACCGGGATGTCGCCCTGTTCGGGGGACCGGCCCTCCAGGACCGCAAGCAGGGCCCGCATCCCGCGTTCGCCGAAGAGTTCCGCGTCCAGGCGGACCGTCGTCAGCTCGGGGTCGATGGCCGTGGCCAGGCCGAGGTCGTCCAGGCCGGTGATGGAGAGGTCGTCGGGGACGCGCAGGCCGGCCCGGCGGGCCGCTTTGTAGGCGCCGGCCGCGAGTTTGTCGTCGTCGCAGACGAGTGCCGTGGGCCGGGGTCCGGGCGCGGCGAGTGCGGCCCCGGCAGCGATCAGGGCGCCCTCGATGGAGAGGGGGGCGTGCGCGGTGCGCAGGTCGGTCCCGGGGACCGCCTCCAGCCGGGCCGCGAGCTCCCGGGCGCGTACCTCGAAGGTCCAGGAGGGGACGTCCGCCGCGAGGTGGAGGAAGCGGCGGTGGCCGAGGGTCAGGAGGTGCTCGGCGACCTGGCGGATGCCGTCGGCGATGTCCAGGTTGACCGTGGCGGCGCCGAGGCTGCCCTCGGGGTCGCTGTCCAGCATGACCAGGGGGAGCTGGTCGCCCCGGATCGCGGTGAGCGCGTCGGCGGCCATGGAGGAGGCGATGACGCCGTCGAGGGCGGCCTGTGCGGAGGCGAAGGGGTCCTTGGCGGGGCCGATGCCCTCGGGGGAGGGGTACAGGACGACTCCGAAGCCGTGCTCGGCGGCGACCCGTGCCGCGCCCGTGTAGACCTCCGCGAAGAATTCCGTGGTCAGTGCGGGGACGACGAGCAGGACCGTGCGGGTACGGCCCAGGCGGAGGTTGCGGGCGGCGAGGTTGGGGCGGTAGCCCAGTCGGTGTGCGGCCTCCCGGACGCGTTGGGCCGTGGGTTCGGACACCCGGCCGCGCCACTTGTCGCCGAGCACCAGGGACACGGCGGCCTGGGAGACGCCGGCGGCCTGGGCGACGTCCCGGCTCGTGGGGCGGGTGCTGCCTCGTGCCACCGTCGGCCTGCTCTCTCGTCTGGACTCGTGAACAGGCGACATGGTACGTATGGCGGACTTAGTTATACGTAAAACCTGTTGGTTCGTTCCACGGAAAGGGGTGCGTCGTGGTCGCCGGGTACCTGGACATACTTCGGGCGCGGCATGCCGTCCGACTGCTCGTCGGCACGCTCGTGGGGCGGCTGCCCAATGCCACCGCCGCGATCGCGATCGTGCTGTTCGTCCGGGCCGAGGGCGGTTCGTACAGCTTGGCGGGGGCGCTGGCCGCCGTGTACGGGGTCGCCAACGCCGTGGGGCAGCCGGTGCTGGGACGGCTCGTGGATCTGCACGGGCAGCCCCGGGTGCAGTTGCCGGCCGCGGTGCTGTCCGGGCTGGCCATGGCGGTCTTCGCCTTCGCCGGTACGGGGTCGGTCGCCCTCGCGTACGTGACCGTGGGGGCCGCTGGTCTCTTCACACCGCCGCTGGAGGGCGGGCTGCGGGCACTGTGGCCCAGCGTGCTTCCCAAGGAGGACCAGGTGCACACGGCGTACGCCATGGACGCCGTGGCGCAGGAGGTGATGTTCACCGTCGGGCCGCTGCTGGTGACGGTGTGCGTGTCGCTGTGGTCGCCGCAGGCCGCCCTGCTCGTGCTGAACGCGGTGGGCGTGCTGGGCGCGCTGTCCGTGGTCGTGTCGCCGCCCTCGCGCGCGTGGCGGTCGGCGCCGCGCGAGGCGCACTGGCTGGGCGCGCTGCGTTCGCCCGGGCTGCTGGCGCTGCTGGGTGCGTTCCTGTTCGTCGGGACGGCGCTCGGCTCCATCACCGTGGCCTCGGTGCCGTACGCCGACGAGCACGGTGGCGACGCCGTCTACGGCTGGCTGATGGCCGCTCTCGGGCTCGGGGCGCTCGTCGGCGGGGCCGTCTACGGCGCCCGTCAGTGGACCGGTGACCCGGCGCGGCGGCTGCGTGGGCTGGTGGCTCTGCTGGCGGTGTGTTATCTGCCGCTCATGCTGCTGCCGGGCGTGTTCGCCATGGTGCTGCTCACCGTGCTCGCCGGTGTCTTCCTCGCGCCGTGCATCGCCTGCGCGTTCGTCCTCGTCGACCTGCACGCGCCGCGGGGCACGGTGACGGAGGCGTTCTCATGGCTGGTGACGACGTTCACCGTGGGTGCCTCGCTGGGTACGGGCCTCGCCGGGCCGGTCGTCGAGCACGGTGGGGCGCTGTGGGGCTTCGCCCTGCCCGGGGCGGCGGGGGTCGTCTCCCTGCTCGTGCTGGCGTGCACCGGACGGGTCCTCGCAGTTCCCGCCCGCCCGGCGGTGGTTGCGGCTTCATCGGAAAATGATCCGAACCGTGCCGTCGAACCCCGTTTCAGTTCGGGTCATCAGGCGTAATGTTCAGTCATGGACCGCCGCATTTTCGGGCTGGAGAACGAGTACGGCGTCACGTGCACGTTCAGGGGACAGCGCCGCCTGTCGCCTGACGAGGTGGCGCGGTACCTCTTCCGCCGTGTCGTGTCATGGGGCCGCAGCAGCAATGTCTTTCTGCGCAACGGGGCCCGCCTCTATCTCGACGTGGGATCGCATCCGGAATACGCCACCCCCGAATGTGACAACGTGATCGAACTGGTCACCCACGACAAAGCGGGCGAGCGCATTCTCGAAGGACTCCTGGTGGACGCCGAACGACGCCTGCACGAGGAGGGAATCGCGGGCGACGTCTACCTCTTCAAGAACAACACCGACTCCGCCGGCAACTCCTACGGCTGCCACGAGAATTACCTGGTGGCCCGGCACGGAGAGTTCTCGCGGCTCGCGGACATCCTCATTCCGTTCCTGGTGACGAGGCAGTTGCTGTGCGGCGCCGGCAAGGTGCTGCAGACGCCGCGCGGTGCCGTGTACTGCGTCAGCCAGCGGGCCGAGCACATCTGGGAGGGAGTCTCCTCGGCGACCACCCGCTCCCGGCCCATCATCAACACGCGCGACGAGCCGCACGCCGACGCCGAGCGCTACCGGCGCCTGCACGTCATCGTGGGCGACTCGAACATGTCCGAGACGACCATGCTGCTCAAGGTCGGCGCCACCGACCTGGTGCTGCGCATGATCGAGGCGGGCACGGTGATGCGCGACCTCACCCTGGAGAACCCGATCCGGGCGATCCGCGAGGTCAGCCACGACATCACCGGGCGGCGGAAGGTGCGCCTGGCCAGCGGCCGGGAGGCGTCCGCGCTGGAGGTGCAGCGGGAGTACTACGAGAAGGCCGTGGACTTCTGCGAGCGCCGCGGCATCCGCACCGGAACGGTGGAGCGGGTGCTGGAGCTGTGGGGCCGCACACTGGAGGCGATCGAGGCCGAGGACCTCGACCGCATCGACACCGAGATCGACTGGGTCATGAAGTACAAGCTCCTCGAGCGGTACCGGGCCAAGCACAACATGACCATGTCGCACCCGCGAGTCGCGCAGATAGACCTCGCGTACCACGACATCCACCGCCGTCGTGGTCTGTACTACCTGCTCGAGAAGAAGGGCCAGGCCGCCCGGGTCGCCAACGACTTGAAGATCTTCGAGGGCAAGTCCGTGCCGCCGCAGACCACTCGGGCCCGGCTGCGGGGCGACTTCATCCGGCGCGCCCAGGAGCAGCGCCGTGACTTCACCGTCGACTGGGTCCACCTCAAGCTCAACGACCAGGCCCAGCGCACCGTGTTGTGCAAGGACCCGTTCCGTTCGGTGGACGACCGGGTGGAGAAGCTGATCGCCGGGATGTGAGCCGGCCGAGGCCGGCGAGGGTGGGACCCGCGTTCACGCGCGAAAGGGCGGAACGCCACACGGGCACCGTACGTTATCCGTACGGTGCCCTTCTCACGTCGTAGAGTTGCGCGCACCCCATCCCGCAAGACCGACCCACACCGATACGAGGCCCCCACCGTGCGCCGACGTTCACTTCTCATCGCCGTCCCAGCCGGACTGGTCACGCTCGCCGCATGCGGTGACGAGGACTCCGGTCCGAGCAGCGCCGACGACAGCGCGACGCCCGAGGCGTCGGCCACGTCGGCGGCGCCGCCACCGAAGATCGTCGACGGCCCGCTGCCGGCGATCACCGCGGGGACGAAGTTCGACGAGAAGCCGACCGTCGCCAAGGGCAGCGGCGAACCGTCCAAGGACCTCGCGGTGAAGACGGTCATCGCGGGCGGCGGCAAGGCGGTCGCCGAGAACGACTTCGTCGTGGCGAACTACCTGGGGCAGATCTGGCAGAGCGCGAAGGTCTTCGACAACTCCTACGACCGCAAGACCCCACTGGTCATCCAGCTCGCCCAGGGCAGCATCATCGACGGCTGGCGGTACGCGCTCACCGGAAAGAAGACCGGCAGCCGCGTCCAGTTCTCCGTGCCGCCCACCTGGGGTTACGGCAAGCAGGGCAACGAGGACGCGGGCATCAAGGCCACCGACACGCTGGTGTTCGTGGTCGACGTCCAGAACACCTTCAACGCCAAGGCCTCGGCGAAGGGCGAGGAGGTCCCCCAGGGCGACGCCAAGCTGCCCAAGGTCGGCACCAACACCGACGGCAAAGCGCCCTCCATCGAGGTGCCGAAGGCCGACGCTCCGAAGAAGCTCGTGGCGAACTACGTCCTCGAGGGCGACGGCGCCGAGGTCGGCGCCCAGGACAGCGTGCTCGTGCAGTACAAGGGCGTGGTCTGGGACGGCGGCAAGGAGTTCGACTCCACGTACGGCAGGAAGCAACTGACGTCGTTCTCGCTCCAGCAGGTCGTCAAGGGCTGGGCCCAGGGCCTGACCGGCAAGAAGGTCGGCAGTCGCGTCCTCATCGTCATCCCGCCCGACCTGGGCTACGGCGACAGCCCGCCGCAGGGCAGCGGCATCGAGAAGGACTCCACGCTGGTCTTCTCCGTCGACATCCTGGCGAAGATGTGACGCCCGGGAGATGTAAGACTGGGCCCGTTGCCTTTCCGCAGACAAGCAGGAGCTGAACACGTGAGCATCGACAAGCCCGAGGTCGACTTCCCGGGTGGCGAGCCCCCGGCGGACCTCGAGATCAAGGACATCTGGGAGGGCGACGGCGCGGTTGCGCAGGCGGGTCAGACCGTCACCGTGCACTACGTGGGTGTCGCCTTCAGCACGGGCGAGGAGTTCGACGCCAGCTGGAACCGCGGTACGCCGTTCCGCTTCCCGCTCGGTGGCGGCCGCGTCATCGCGGGCTGGGACCAGGGCGTGCAGGGCATGAAGGTCGGCGGCCGTCGCCAGCTGACCATCCCCGCGCACCTCGCCTACGGCGACCAGAGCCCGACCCCGGCGATCAAGCCCGGCGAGACGCTGATCTTCGTGGTCGATCTCCTCGGAGTCTGATCGAAGTCCGATCGGAGCCGTTCACCTGGGGTCCATGCTTGTCCGGGCATGGACCCTCGGCTTTTGCCACGCCACCGCGGGGCGGTACGGTCATCCGTCGTAAGCACCATAGGGAGAAGGGCGTCGATGGCCATTGCCAAGGCCGAGCGGCTGATGAACCTGGCGCTGTGTCTGCTCGGGACACGGCGGCCACTCAGCAAGCGCGAGCTGCGTGATTCCATCGAGGCGTACGTCGAGGCCGTCCGGCCGGAGAAGGGCGCGACCGGGTCCGACGACTCCTTCAACCGCATGTTCGAGCGGGACAAGGACGACCTGCGGGAACTCGGACTGGTCATCGAGACCGTCGAGGGCCTCGACGGCGAGGTCGGCTACCTGGCCCGGCGGGACAGCAACCGCCTGCCGCCCATCACCCTGGACGCCGAGGAGGCCGCCGCGCTCGGGCTCGCCGCCAAGGTGTGGCAGCAGGCCCGGCTGGCCGGTGCCGCGAGCGGCGCGCTGCAGAAGCTGCGCGCGGCCGGGCTGCCCGAGGACGTCGACCCCTATGAGGCGCACAGCGCGCTGGAGCCGCGCATTCCCGTGCACGAGGCGGCCTTCGAACCGCTGATGCTGGCCTGCCGCGACCGCCGCCCCGTCGTCTTCGACTACCGCAAGGCCAACGCCGCTCAGCCCGAGCCCCGGCACGTGGAGCCGTGGGCGCTGGAGTGCTGGCGCGGCCACTGGTACCTGGCCGGGTTCGACCGCGACCGCGGGGCCGAGCGGGTCTTCAGGCTGTCGAGGATCACCGGCAGGGTGCGTTCGCGCGGTGCGCGGTTCACCGCCCCCGTGCCCGACGTCGTCACCGTCCGTGAGACGGTCGCGAGCTGGGCGGGGGAGACCGCCGACCGCTCCGCGCTGATCCGGCTGCGTACGGGCGCGGGATACCCCCTTCGGGCGAAGGCCACCGCCGTGCGGGAACTCGGCGGCGGCTGGGACGAGTTGGAGATTCCGTACGGCCACGGCCTGGACGCCTGGCTCGTGGAGTTCGGGCCGGACGTGGTGGTCGTCGAGCCCGCGGAGCTGCGCGCGGACGTGGTGGACCGGCTGCGTGCCGTGGCCAAGGGCTGAGGGGGAGCGGACAACACAGTGGCAGGCAAACCGGTCAGGCCCGTGAACGCCATCGACCAGACGCGGCGGATGCTGTCCTTGGTGACGTATCTGCGCGAGCGCCCCGGCGCCCGGGTCGAGGACGTCGCGCGCGCCTTCGGCATCACCGAGGACGAGCTGGTCTCCGACCTCGACGTGCTGCCCATGTGCGGAACCAGCTTCCGCGGCGGTGATCTCCTCGACATCGACACCGACGGCGAGCGCATCTGGTGGCACAATCCCGCCGCGCTCGGCGCGGACGCCGCCGAGCCGCTGCGGCTCGCCGCCGACGAGGCCACCGCGCTGCTCGTCGCCGCCCGGGCCGTGGCGACCCTGCCCGGGCTGCGGGAGAGCGACCGGCAGGCGCTGCTGCGGGCGACCGCCAAGGTGGAGACCGCGGCGGGTGAGGCCGCGGGGGCGAGTTCGCGCCTGTCCGTCACCTTCGAGTCGGAGGGCGGCGTCTTCGCCGACGTCGACCGGGCGATCTCGGAGCGCCGCCGGCTGTGGATCCGCTACTACTCGCCGGCCCGTGACGAGGTCACCGAGCGCGAGATCGACCCCATCCGCCTGGTCAGCGTCGGGCACACGTACGTGGAGGCCTGGTGCCGGCGTTCCGAGGCCCGGCGCACCTTCCGGCTCGACCGGGTCGCCGAGATCCGGATCCTGGACGAGCCCTCCGCACCGCCCGAGGTCGAGCTGCGGGACCTGTCGGAGGGGCTGGTGCAGCCCTCCGCCGAGGATCCCGCGGTCGTCGTCGAGGTCGGGCCGGGGGGTCGCTGGGTCGCCGAGTACTACCCGCACGACAGCGCGGAAGAGCTTCCCGACGGCGGGCTGCGCATCACTCTGCGCACTCCCGACCCGGCGTCCCTGCGGCGGCTGGCGCTGCGGCTCGGGCGCGACGGCCGGATCGTCTCCCCGCCCGAGCTCGCCGGCAGCGCCCGGCAGGCCGCCCGCGAGGCACTGGCGGCGTACGACGGGATGGAGGCGTCCGGGGCCGGCGCGGCGCCGGACGGGCCGGGGGACGAGCGGTACGGCGGGCAGGAGGGAGGGCTGTGAGCGAGTCGGCGGCGCCAGGTGGGCCGGGCATGACCGCGTCGTCGGCGTTCGCCGGTATGCGGCGGGTCTCCCCGGTCGTCTTCAAGGCGGGCTGTCCGGAGTGCCGGGGACGCTTCGAGCTGGCCGCGAGCGCCCTGCGCCTGGCCATCGGCGCCACGAGCCGCACCACGTTCTACTCGTTCACGTGCCCCGAGTGCGGGTCCGCCGTCCGCAAGCCGGCGGGGGAGCGGGTGGTGGAGTTGCTCACGGGCGGCGGGGTCAGGACCTTGCGGCTGCACTCCACCGTCTAGGCTCGGCGTCATGTTCTGGCCGATGTTCGCGGTTGCCGTGGGTTTCCTGGGTCTCGTCGTTCTCGCGGTGCTTGCCGTGAGGGTGTTCGTGGAGGCGCAGCGCCTGGGCCGGCAGGTGACGGATTCGGCCCGCAGGATCAACCGGGCGGCGGAGGACCTGGAGCGCGCCACGGAGAGCGCCGCCCGCGCCGTGGACGCCCTGTGAACCTCACGGCTGATCTTCGTGTGCGACACGAGTGGACACCCGGAGTTGCGTTTTGGGGTACTTCGCCCTGTGACCTGACGGGCGCCTGAAGGTACGCTGCTGGTCGCGGCCAGGAAACGAGGCCCGGCCGCGAACGGGAGTACGCACGGGGATTGCCTCACGTTTACCCCTGAGCGTTACGATCGCTGCACAAGACGATCGATTGGACATATGTCCGACCGGTCGGACAGCACCCCCACCCAGCCGCCTCGGTGAGAAGGTAAACACTTATGTTCGGAAGGCTCGGCGCCCCCGAGATCATTCTCATCCTCGTCGTCATCATCCTGCTGTTCGGCGCGAAGAAGCTTCCCGACATGGCGCGGTCGCTCGGCAAGTCCGCCCGGATCCTCAAGAGCGAGGCGAAGGCGATGAAGAGCGAGAGCAAGTCCGACGACGCCGCCCCGGCCGATCCGCCCCACCCCGAGCAGGCCGCGAACCAGCGCACCATCCAGGCCGCCCCCGGCGACGTGACCAGCTCACGGCCGGTCACCGAGCCGACGGACACGACCAAGCGCTGACGCAGGGCCGGTGACCTCCGGCCCGCCGCACGAGATGGGAACGTGGGTTGCTGAAGCCTGCCCGCAACAAGGAGAAGGACCCCGAGGGGCGGATGCCCCTTGCGGAGCACCTTCGTGAGCTCCGCAACCGGCTCGCGAAGGCGCTGCTGGCCATCATCGTCGTCACGGTGGCCGCCGCCTTCTTCTACCAGGAGATCATCAACTTCCTCACCGAGCCGATCCTCGAGTCGGTCGGCTGTGAGAAGTCGTTCGCGGAGCTGGCCGAGTCGACGGCCGGTTCGGAGCCGTGCGCGCAGATCACCATCAACGGTCTGCTCGGCCCCTTCACCCTGGCGCTGAAGGTGTCCCTGACCGCCGGTGTCGTGCTGGCCGCGCCGGTCTGGCTCTACCAACTGTGGGCGTTCGTCGCCCCGGGGCTGCACAGGAACGAGAAGAAGTACGCTTACGCGTTCGTCGCCAGCGGCGCCCCGCTGTTCCTCGCCGGCGCCTACTTCGCCTACGCGGTGCTGCCGACCTCCGCCAAGGTGCTGATCGAGTTCACCCCGAGCGACGTCGACAACCTGCTGCCGCTGGACGAACTGCTCGACCTCGTCACCCGCTTGGTGATCGTCTTCGGTCTCTCCTTCGAGCTGCCCCTGCTGCTGGTGATGCTCAACCTCACCGGAGTGCTGACGGGCAAGCGGATGCTCGGCTGGTGGCGCGCGATGATCATGGGGATCACGCTGTTCGCGGCCATCGCCACGCCCAGCACCGACCCCCTGACCATGGTCGCGCTGGCCGGACCGATCTGGGTCCTGTACTTCGCCGCCGTCATCATCTCCCTGCTGAACGACCGCCGCAGGAGCCGCCGCGAGGCCCTGGAGCCCGACGACGACGAGGCGTCCGAGCTGGACCTCACCCCCGAGGACATCGGCGAGGTCGAGGCCGTGACCACCGCCCGCGCCCTGCCCGAGCAGGCCACGAAGGACCGGGTCAACGGCTACGACGACGTGACCTGAGGGCCGCCGGGGCGGTGACGGCGCGCGTCGCCGCCCTCACGGAACCCGCGGCGGGGTGCCCCACCGGACCGATGACGATAATGATCGTCCTGTTGTCAGTGCGGCCCGGTACGCTCGAAAGCACGATGACAGAGGATCTCTCTCCGGCCGAGCGGTACGCGGCAGCCCGTCAGCGCGCTGTCGAGCAGGCCACCGCGCTCGCCTCCTTCCGCGAGATGTACGACTTCGGCCTCGACCCCTTCCAGATCGAGGCCTGCCAGGCACTCGAGGCGGGCAAGGGCGTGCTGGTGGCGGCGCCCACCGGCTCCGGCAAGACGATCGTCGGCGAGTTCGCCGTCCACCTGGCCCTGCGACAGGGCAAGAAGTGCTTCTACACGACACCCATCAAGGCGCTGTCGAACCAGAAGTACGCCGATCTGTGCCGGCGCTACGGCACGGACCGGGTGGGCCTTCTCACCGGCGACAACAGCGTGAACTCCGACGCCCCGGTCGTCGTGATGACCACCGAGGTCCTGCGGAACATGCTGTACGCCGGCTCGCAGACCCTCCGCGGCCTCGGCTACGTGGTGATGGACGAGGTGCACTACCTCTCCGACCGCTTCCGCGGCGCCGTGTGGGAGGAGGTGATCATCCACCTCCCCGAGTCGGTGACGCTGGTCTCGCTCTCGGCGACCGTGTCGAACGCGGAGGAGTTCGGCGACTGGCTCGACACCGTCCGTGGCGACACCCAGGTGATCGTCTCCGAGCACCGGCCCGTGCCGCTGTTCCAGCACGTGCTGGCCGGGCGCCGGATGTACGACCTGTTCGAGGAGGGCGAGGGCCACAAGAAGGCCGTCAACCCCGACCTCACGCGCATGGCGCGCCTGGAGGCGAGCCGCCCGTCCTACCAGGACCGCAGGCGCGGCCGTGCCATGAAGGAGGCCGACCGGGAGCGGGAGCGCAGACAGCGCGCCCGCGTCTGGACGCCGAGCCGGCCGGAGGTCATCGAGCGGCTCGACGCCGAGGGGCTGCTGCCCGCGATCACCTTCATCTTCAGCCGCGCCGCCTGCGAGGCCGCCGTCCAGCAGTGCCTGTACGCCGGGCTCCGGCTCAACGACGAGGACGCGCGGGACAGGGTCCGCGCCCTCGTGGAGGAGCGCACCGCCTCGATCCCGGCCGAGGACCTGCACGTCCTGGGCTACTACGAGTGGCTGGAGGGCCTGGAGCGCGGCATCGCCGCCCACCACGCGGGCATGCTGCCGACGTTCAAGGAGGTCGTCGAGGAGCTGTTCGTCCGGGGGCTGGTGAAGGCCGTCTTCGCGACCGAGACCCTCGCCCTCGGCATCAACATGCCCGCCCGCTCGGTCGTGCTGGAGAAGCTCGTCAAGTGGAACGGCGAGCAGCACGCCGACATCACCCCCGGCGAGTTCACGCAGCTCACCGGCCGGGCCGGCCGACGCGGCATCGACGTCGAGGGACACGCCGTCGTGCTGTGGCAGCGTGGCATGAACCCCGAGCACCTCGCGGGGCTGGCCGGCACGCGCACGTACCCGCTGCGGTCCAGTTTCAGACCGTCGTACAACATGGCGGTCAACCTCGTCGAGCAGTTCGGCCGGCACCGTTCGCGGGAGCTGCTGGAGACCTCCTTCGCGCAGTTCCAGGCGGACAAGTCGGTCGTCGGGATCTCCCGGCAGGTGCAGCGCAACGAGGAGGGTCTGGAGGGCTACAAGGCCTCCATGACCTGCCACCTCGGCGACTTCGACGAGTACGCGCGGCTGCGCCGTGAGCTGAAGGACCGGGAGACCGAGCTGGCCCGGCAGGGCGCCAACCAGCGGCGTGCCGAGGCGGCCGTGGCGCTGGAGAAGCTGAAGCCGGGCGACGTCATCCACGTTCCCACCGGGAAGTACGCGGGTCTCGCCCTGGTGCTGGACCCGGGCCTGCCCGCGGGGCGGTCCAACGGGCACCGCGGCTTCGATCACCACGACGGGCCGCGCCCGCTGGTGCTGACCGCCGAGCGGCAGGTCAAGCGGCTGGCGTCGATGGACTTCCCGGTGCCGGTCGAGGCGCTGGAGCGGATGCGGATCCCGAAGTCCTTCAACCCGCGCTCGCCCCAGTCCCGCCGGGACCTCGCCTCGGCGCTGCGCACCAAGGCCGGGCACATCCCGCCGGAGCGGGCCCGCAAGAAGCGGTCCCAGGCCGCCGACGACCGGGAGATCGCCCGCCTGCGCAAGGCCATCCGCGCCCACCCGTGCCACGGCTGCGACGACCGGGAGGACCACGCCCGCTGGGCCGAGCGCTACCACCGGCTGCTGCGCGACACCTCGCAGCTGGAGCGCCGGATCGAGGGCCGTACGAACACCATCGCCCGCACCTTCGACCGCATCGTCGCGCTGCTGACGGAGATGGACTACCTGCGCGGCGACGAGGTCACCGAGCACGGCAGGCGCCTCGCCCGCCTCTACGGCGAGCTGGACCTGCTCGCCAGCGAGTGCCTGCGCGAGGGCGTGTGGGAGGGCCTGTCCCCGGCCGAGCTCGCCGCCTGCGTCTCGGCGCTGGTCTACGAGTCCCGGGTCGCCGACGACGCGATGGCGCCGAAGCTGCCCTCGGGCAGGGCCAAGGCCGCGCTCGGTGAGACGGTCCGCATCTGGGGCCGTCTCGACGCCCTGGAGGAGGACTTCCGGATCAGCCAGACCGAGGGCGTCGGCCAGCGCGAGCCCGACCTCGGCTTCGCCTGGGCCGCGTACATGTGGGCGTCCGGCAAGGGCCTCGACGAGGTGCTGCGCGAGGCGGAGATGCCGGCCGGCGACTTCGTGCGCTGGTGCAAGCAGGTCATCGACGTCCTCGGCCAGATCTCGGCAGCCGCGCCCACCGAAGGGTCGACGGTCCCGAAGAACGCGCGCAAGGCGGTCGACGGTCTGCTGCGCGGGGTGGTCGCCTACTCGTCCGTGGGCTAGGGCAGGCCCTCAGGTCCGTCACTCACAGGCCCGGCAGGGCGCGGTCCGTCCGGGAGTCCGGAGCGGGGGCGCCCTGCCGGGCCTCTGTGCGCCGGGGGGCTTCTGTGCGCCGGGGGGCTTCTGCGCGCCGGGGGGCTTCTGCGCGCCGAGGGGGTCGGCGCCTCTTTCGCCGATCACGGTGAGTGATGTTCGCGCGCCCGCACGCAATGACACTGTGTGTTCGAATGATTCCGGGGTGTGCAAATAGGTCTGAGACTACTCCAGTCCCCGCGCCGGTCTCAGGTGCTTGCTGAATATGACATGGCGATGATCCGCTCGGACTAAGCTCGCCCGCAGCGCACCGAGTTGAGGTGGAATCGCGCGCTTGTTCCCAATGCGCCGAAGATCCCGACAACTCACTGACATACCCCGTCGCAAGCTCCCCCATCCCAGCCGATTCGTTTCAGAGGGCCTACATGGTGAGTGTTGATTCCCCTCCAGGTCGCCGCGAACTTCCCTACGCGCGCACGCTGTTGCTGCCGGCCATAGTGATGGCCGCGGCCACCGGGGCCGCCGTCGCCCTGGTGACCGAACCGGCCCGGCTCGCCGTCGGCTGGTGCGGAGCCGTCGCCACCCTCCTGGTGATCGCCACGGCGGCCGAAGCGGTACGCCGCGGCCGTACCCTGCGGGCCCTGCGGGCCGAACACGCCCGTCACAGCGCGTATCTGGAACGCCGGCTCGCGGGCCATCACGAGGAGATGGCCCACATCGGCGAAGAGGTCCTGCCCGCCGTGCTGACCTACATGCGCCGGGGGAACACCCCCGCGGAGACGATGCGTCACCTCGGCGACATCGACCCCTCGTACACCGACCTCGGCGAGCCGCAGCGCAGGCTGATCCGGATGGTGTGCGAGATCGTCGACCACGAAGACGCCATGCGCGAGTCGGCCGAGCGGTCCTTCGTCGACATCGCCCGCCGCGTGCAGGCGATCGTCCACCAGCAGAACAAGGAACTCCGCGAGATGGAGGAGGACCACGGCCGCAACCCCGAGGTCTTCGACGACCTCCTGCGCATCGACCACGGCACCGCGCTGATCGGCCGGCTCGCCGACTCCATCTCCGTCATCGGCGGTGGCCGGCCCGGACGCCAGTGGCCGCAACCGGTCGCCCTGTACAGCGTGCTGCGCGGCGCCATGTCCCGGATCCTGGAGTACCGCCGGATCAACCTGGCCTCCATCGCCAAGGTCAACATCAAGGGCACCGCGGTCGAGCCGGTCATCCACGCCGCCGCGGAACTCCTCGACAACGCCACCCGCTACTCGCCGCCGGGGTCCAAGGTCCACGTCACCGCGACCGAGGTGCAGAGCGGCGTGTGCATCGAGATCGAGGACGCCGGCGTCAGCCTCAGCGAGGAGTCCCGCGCCCGCATCGAGGGCCTGCTGGAAGACGCCAAGCGCGGCACGGACGTCCAGGACCTCGCCCAGCACCCGCGCCTCGGCCTGTCCGTCGTCGGCCGGCTGTGCACGCAGTACGGCATGGACGTGTCGCTGCGGGCCTCCGCGTACGGCGGGGTCCGGGCCATCCTCATCGTCCCGAGCAAGATGATGACCACCGAGCCCGGCGTCGGACTCGCCCACGGCATCGGCGCCACCTCGATCCCCACCCCGGGCCCCGACGCCCTCCCCGGCCCCCAGCGCCGGCCCAAGAAGCGCCGTCCCACCAGCCCCCGCATCCCGGCCACGGTCTCCCTGGAGGACGAGGTCCCCGAGGTCACCGAGTGGACGGCGGGCGGCCTCCCGCAGCGCCGCAGCCGGGTCAAGATGCCGCTCAGCCAGCGGCTCGCCGAACAGGCGGCCTGGGAACGCGAGGAGGCCGAGCGCGAGGCCCGCGAGGCGGCCGAGCGCGCCCGCAACGGCCTCCCGGCGGTCACGGAACCGGAGCCCCGGGCGGAGAAGGCAGAGGAGCTCCCGCCGGGGCACTGGATCGGGGCCTTCTGGGAGGGCCTCAAGCAGTACCCGGGCATCACCCAAGCCCACCAGCAGTCCAGCAGTGAGCCGGCCCACGCCCCGGCAGACGACGAGGGGAACCTCAAGTGATCGAGCAGCAAGGCAAGTTCGACTGGATGCTCCGGGACCTCTACGACGGCGTCCCGGGAATCGAGATGATCGTCGTGCTCTCCGCCGACGGCCTGCGCATCGCCCGCTACTCCGGCGACCCCGACGCCGCCGACCGGGTCGCCGCCGCCTGCGCGGGCCTGCAGAGCCTCGCTGGAGCCGTCTCCCAGGAGATCCCGACCAGTGACGGCGACATGAAGATGGTCCTCATCGAGATGAACGGCGGCTACTTCTACCTGATGGCCGCCGGTCCCAACGCCTACCTCGCCGTCCTCGCCGACGTGCGCTGCGAGCCGGGGCGGATGGCGCTCAGCATGGCCGACCTGGTCGCCCGCATCGGTCCCCACCTGACCAGTCCCGCGCGGCGCAACGGGCAGACCGTATGACTCCTCCGCAACGCCAGAGGCGAACTCCCGGGCAGGCGCCCACCGTCGCCTCCGACTCCGCCGATCCCTCGTCGAAGGGCGGCGAGACGCCCAACCCCGAGCGGCTGTTCGTCATCGGCGGGGACGGGGGCGGCGAGCGCGCCGAGCTCGACCTGGTCACGCTGATCGTGGCCCGCGCCGACCCGCCGGTGTCCGCCACACCGGAACAGGCGGCCCTGCTGCGGCTCTGCGCCGCGCCGCTGTCCGTGGCCGAGCTGTCGGCCTATCTGAGCCTGCCGTTCAGTGTGGTGACCGTGCTGCTCACCGACCTCCTGGCGACCGAACTGGTGCAGGCCCGCGCCCCGATCGTCCGGCAGAAGGTCGCCGACCGGACCCTCCTCGAAGCGGTGATGCATGGACTTCAAAAACTCTGACACGATCCCGGGCCCACGGACCGAGGACCGGCTGCCGCACACGGCCGAGGCCGCCGTGAAGATCGTCATCGTGGGCGGCTTCGGGGTCGGCAAGACCACCATGGTCGGCTCGGTCAGCGAGATCAGACCGCTGACCACCGAGGAGACGATGACGCAGGCCGGCATCGGCGTCGACGACAACTACGGCTCCGCATCCAAGACGGCCACCACGGTGGCCATGGACTTCGGCCGCATCAGCATCACCGACCAACTGGTGCTGTACCTCTTCGGCACACCGGGCCAGGAGCGCTTCTGGTTCCTGTGGAACGGCCTGTTCGAGGGAGCGCTCGGCGCGGTCGTACTCGTCGACACCCGCCGTCTGGAGGTCAGCTTCGACGTCATGGGACGACTGGAGGAGCGCGGCGTGCCCTTCGTCGTCGCCGTCAACTCCTTCCCGGACGCCCCGCGTTACCCCCTCGCGGAGCTGCGGACGGCGCTCGACCTGCCCGAGGAGATCCCCATCCTCGACTGCGACGTACGGCGCCGCGCCTCCAGCCGTGACGTCCTGATGACGCTGATGCGCTTCCTGCACTCCCTCGCCATGAAGGGCGCGCTCACCTGACCCCGCGCGGCCGACGACCGACCCCCTTGACCCACACCTCTGTTGCGGAGCGACACTGTGACGCCTGAACGCCACACCCCGACCGGTACGGGAGACTCCCTGCTCGAACCACCGCCCGGCTGTCCCGCGCACGGCCTCGGACCGGGTGGACTGCGCCGGCTGCACGAGGCGGACGACCTGGACGAGCTGTACGAGAAGCTGCGCGAGGAGCACGGGCCGGTGGCGCCGGCGCTGCTCCACGACGACGTGCCGGTGTGGGTGGTCCTCGGGCACGCCGAGAACCTGCACATGGTGAGCACGCCCGCCCAGTTCTGCCGCGACAGCCGTATCTGGACGCCGCTCAACGAGGGCATGGTCAAGCCCGACCACCCGCTCATGCCGCACATCGCCTGGCAGCCCATCTGCTCCCACGCCGAGGGCGACGAGCACAAGCGGCTGCGCGGCGCGGTCACCGCGGCCATGTCCACCATCGACTTCCGGGAGCTGCGCCGGCACATCAAGCGGTACACCCAGCGCCTCGTCAACCGGTTCTGCGAGGAGGGCCGCGCCGACCTCGTCAGCCAGTTCGCCGAGCACCTGCCGATGGGCGTGATGTGCCACCTCCTCGGCATGCCCGACGAGTACAACGACCGGATGGTGGAGGCCGCCCGCGACACGCTCAAGGGCACCGAGACGGCGATCGCCAGCCACGCCTACGTCATGAACGCCCTGGGCCGGCTCACCGCCGCCCGCCGGGCCCGGCCCGAGAACGACATCGCCGGCCACCTCGTCACCCACCCGGCGGGGCTCACCGACGACGAGGTCAGGGAGCACCTCCGAGTGGTCCTCCTGGCCGCCTACGAGGCGACCGTCAACCTCATCGGCAACGTGCTGCGCGTGGTGCTCACCGACCCGGGCTTCCGCGCCCAGCTCAGCGGCGGCCAGATGACGGTGCCCGAGGCGGTCGAGCAGTCCCTGTGGGACGAGCCGCCGTTCAGCACCGTCTTCGCCTACTTCGCCAAGCAGGAGACGGAACTGGGCGGTCAGCGCATCCGCGCCGGCGACGGGCTGCTGCTCGGCATCGCACCGGGCAACGTCGACCCGCGCATCCGTCCCGACCTGGACGCGAGCATGCAGGGCAACCGCTCCCACCTCGCCTTCGGCGGCGGCCCGCACGAGTGCCCGGGCCAGGACATCGGGCGTGCCATCGCGGACGCGGGCATCGACGCGCTGCTGATGCGGCTGCCGGACGTCCGGCTCGACTGCGACGAGGACGACCTGCGGTGGCGGTCGTCGATCGCCTCGCGTCACCTGGTGGAGCTGCCGGTGCGGTTCGAACCCAGGGCACAGCAGGCGGTGACCCAGCAGCCGAGCCACGCCCCGGTCTCCTCGCGACGCGCCGACTGGCACATCGGCATCCCGCAGCCCGAGCCCTCGGCCCCCTCCGCACCGTCGGCCCCGCAGCAGCCCGTGTCGGTGACGGCCGCGCGGCCCCCGCAGGTGGCGGCACCGGAGCGGTCGCGCCCCCGTGGCGTCTGGCAGCGCCTCCTGCTCTGGTGGCGCGGCTACTGAGGGCCGGCCCAGTCCTCGTACGCCGCCCAGGCGTCGAGGGACCGTCCGCTGCGGAACCGGTGCTCGCGCCCCGTCACCGGGTCGGTGAACCCCAGCTCCCGCGCCAGCAGTTGCAGGGGCCGCCGGAAGTCGCCGGCCGGCACGGGGGCGGCCACCTCGGGGTACAGGGGGTCACCGAGGATCGGCGTGCCGAGCGCGTTCATGTGGACGCGCAGCTGGTGGGTCTGGCCGGTGTGCGGCACCAGCCGGTACCGGCCCAGGCCGTGTCCCGCCGCCGGGCCCGGCCGGTGGGCGATCAGCTCGATGCGGCTCACCGCGTTCGGCTCGCCCTCGACCTCCCGGGCGGCCAGTACCCCGCGTTCCTTCAGGATCCGGCTGCTCACGGTGCGGGGCAGGGCGAGCACGGGATCGTACGGGGCGACGGCCTCGTACTCCTTGTGGACCCGCCGGTCGCGGAACAGCGTCTGGTACGCGCCGCGCTCCTCGGGGCGCACCGTGAACAGGACCAGTCCGGCGGTGAGCCGGTCCAGGCGGTGCGCGGCGCCGAGCGTAGGGACGCCCAGTTCCCGGCGGAGCCGGGCGAGCGCGGTCTCGGTGACGTGGCCGCCGCGCGGTGTGGTGGCCAGGAAGTGCGGTTTGTCGGCGACGACGATGTGCTCGTCGCGGTACACGACCTCCAGCAGGAAGGGCACCGGCGTCTCGGCGGGCGGATCTCGGTGGAACCACACGAACATCCCCGGCGTGTAAGGCGCGTTCCCCGGTACGGCCCGCCCGTCCGCCCCGACGACCAGCCCGGCGTCGAACATGCCGTCGACCACGCCGGCCCCCGCGCCGGACAGCCGCTCCACCAGGTGTTCACGCACCGTGGACCACGGTCCGGTCATGGGCAGCCGCACCCGCACCGCGTCGATGCCGTCGCGCTGCGGGAGGGGTGAGGGCGGGGGAGGGGTACGGCGTCTCATCACCCGCCAGCGTAGCCAGCCCGGCCGGCGGACGAGGCGGGCGGAGGACGCGGGAAATCCGGTGGGCCGCCTGCCCCGCTGCTGGCAGGATGAGGGCGCATGCCCTACCTGACGCGCCCCGTACTTCCCGCGGGCACCCTCTCCCGCGCCCCGCAGCCCACGATCCCCACCGGCGACGGGCTGCTCCTGCGCCCCTGGCGGGCCGAGGACGCCCCCGCCGTCCACGCGGCCTTCCAGGACCCGGTGCTGCACCGGTGGCACCTGCGCGCCGCCGACTCCGAGGAGGAGGTACGCGGCTGGATCACCACGTGGCAGCGGGCCTGGGAGCGGGAGCGGAGCGTCGAGTGGGCCGTCGCCGACGAGGCCGACGACCGGCTCCTCGGCCGGGTCGCCCTGCGGGAGATCGTGCTCGGCGACGCGGTGGCCGAGGTCGCGTACTGGACCACGGCTGCGGTGCGCGGCCGGGGCGTCGCCGCCCGCGCCACGACCGCGCTCGCCCGGTGGGCCCTCGACGGGATCGGCTTCCAGCGCCTGGAACTCAGCCACTCCGTCACCAACGAGGCCTCCTGCCGAGTCGCCCGGAAGACGGGCTTCGCCCTGGAGGGCACGAAGCGCAGCGCGCTGCTGCACGCCGACGGCTGGCACGACATGCACCTCCACGCGCGCGTACGCGGCGACTGAGGCGGGGCCCGCCCAGCGCGGTCCGGGCTCTGTCGGCGGGGACGCCGTACGCGTGCGGGCAGCGGGCCTGCGGGGTGCGGTCGGCGCGCGCCGCGCCGGGCGCCCTCGTACGGCCGGTGTGCGCCTCACCCGCGGGCGCCCGCGGACTCGTGCCACGGGCGGGTGCCGCGGCGCACCGTTTCGGGACGGGCTCGTACGGCGCCGGACTCCACGCGCGCGGGGGACGGCGCGTGGTCGCTGCTGATGGCGGCGGGTGACGCGGCGGGCCGCCGCAGGCCCCGGGTGCGCGCGGACGTGGCCGGTGGGCCTGCCCCAGGGGTGAGGGCGGGGCGGGGTGCCGCCGCTGTCGCGGGCGGGGGTGAGCGTGGTGCCGGGGACGGCCGGGCCCGGGGGCTCGGCCGCGTGGCCGGTGGCGTGCGCGGGCCGTCGGGCGGGCGTCCACGTGCCGTCAGGTCCGCCGTCTCCGCGCGGCCGGTGCTCGCTACGCGGCCGGCGTGCCCTCCTGCTCCGCCTCGACGCGGGCGTTCCACTCCCGCTTCGACGCCTGCCAGCCGTCCTCGTTGTGGCCGAGGCGCCAGTAGCCGGAGATGGACAGGTCCTCGCGGGGGATCCCGCGCTCCACCCGCAGGAGCCTGCGGAGTTCCTTCACGCAGCCCGCCTCCCCGTGCACGAACGCGTGCACCCGGCCCTCGGGGAAGTCCAGGGCGCGCACGGCCTCGACCAGGGCCTGGCCGACCGGCCGGCCGCCGCGGTGCAGCCAGACGACCTCCACGTCGGAGTCGATCTTCTGCTCCTCCTGGTCCCCTTCGACCTCGACGAAGGCGAACGCGCGGGCGCCGTCGGGCAGTGCCTCCAGCGCGCGGGCGATCGCGGGCAGCGCGCTCTCGTCGCCGGCGAGCAGGTGCCAATCGGCGGCGGGATCGGGGGCGTAGGCGCCGCCGGGGCCCAGGAAGCGGACGGTCTCGCCCGGCTGGACGCGCTTCGCCCAGGGGCCGGCCAGCCCCTCGTCACCGTGGATCACGAAGTCCATGGTGAGCTCACGGTGCTCGGCGTCCCACTGGCGCACCGTGTAGGTCCGGGTCACCGGCCACTGCTCGCGCGGGAACTCCTCGCGGATCCGTTCCATGTCGAAGGGTTCCGGATAGGTCACGCCCTCGGCGGGGAACAGCAGCTTCACGTAGTGGTCGGTGCAGGTGTCCGCCGAGAACGCGGACAGCTCCTCGCCGCCGAGCACCACGCGCTGCATGTGCGGGGTCAGCCGCTCGGTACGGAGGACCCGCGCGGTGTGCGGCTTGCGCGGCGTGCGCCCCGGACGGTCTGCCATGACGGCCTCCCTGCTCCCTGCGTGAGGGTCCCTGACTTAGGTATACCTAAGCTAACATCCCCGCCCTGCTTGTCACCTCACGGAGGCGGGGACGGCCCGGCCTCGCGCGCGGGGTACGGCTCCCCCTTCCCGGGAATCCCATGCGCCCCGCGCGGGCGTGGCCCGCCCCGACGGCCCGGCTCAGGTGGTGAGGGTGGTCAGCAGCCGCTCCAGTGACCCGCCCAGTCCCCAGCGGGCCGCCAGCCCGTCCAGCGCCGCCGGGTCGCGCGGCGTGCGAGGCAGCGCGGTGTCGACGTCCGGCAGCGGGACGTCGTCGGCGACCCTGACGACCTTCGGGGCGACCGCGAGGTACGGCCGGGCCTCGGTCAGCCGCTTGCGCTGCGAGGGCGTGAGCTTCGCCCCGGGGTCGTCCACGGCGGCCTGGATCCCGGCCAGGTCCCCGAACTCCGCGAGCAGCTTGGCGGCCGTCTTCTCGCCGATGCCCGCCACGCCCGGCAGCCCGTCGCTCGGGTCGCCCCGCAGCAGCGCCAGATCGGCGTACCCGCGGCCGTCCACGCCGTACTTCTCACGCAGTGCGGCCTCGTCGGTGAGGTGGAGCGTGCCGACGCCCTTGACGGGGTAGAGCACGCGCACGCCACGGGCGTCGTCGACGAGCTGGTACAGGTCCCGGTCGCCGGTGACGATGTCGACCGGGCCGGTCGCCCGCGCCGTGTACGTGCCGATGACGTCGTCGGCCTCGTAGCCGGCCACGCCGACGCGGGCGATGCCGAGCGCGTCCAGGACGGCCTCGATGACCGGCACCTGCGGCGAGAGCGTGTCGGGCACCTCCTCGGCGTCGGGGCCCTGCGGGCGCTCCTCGGCGACGCGGTGCGCCTTGTAGGAGGGGATCAGCTCCACCCGCCAGTGCGGGCGCCAGTCGGCGTCCATGCAGGCGACCAGGTGGTCGGGGCGGTGGTCCCGCACCAGGCGGTCGATGAAGTCGAGGAGGCCGCGCACGGCGTTCACCGGCGTGCCGTCGGGCGCCTTCACGGAGTCCGGTACGCCGAAGTAGGCGCGGAAGTAGAGGGAGGCGGTGTCGAGGAGCATCAGTCGTCCGGTCACGCCTCGCATCATGCCGCAGGGCATGGGGGCGGACGACGGAGGGGGTGTGAAGTGGATCACTCATGTGTTTGGGTCGGAGTGATCAGGGCAGGCGCGCAGCCGGGCCGAAGCTGGTTGATGCATTCAACTGTTAGCGAGTCTTCGCATCAACGGGTCGTGTGTCAGCGGGTCGTGTCGACGGGTCGTGTGTCAGCGGGTCGTGTCAACGAGTCTTCACGCCCCTGCCCCTGCCCCCGATCCAAGAGGTAAGCGTGTCAGCCAGGCTAGAGGCCGAGAACCTGTACAAGGTCTTCGGCAGAAAACCGGACCAGGCGGTCGAGCGACTGCGCCAGGGAGCCGACCGGGAGGAACTGCGCGCCGACGGCGCCACGGCCGCCGTCATCGACGCGTCCTTCACCGTGGAGCCCGGTGAGATCTTCGTGGTCATGGGGCTGTCCGGGTCCGGCAAGTCCACGCTGCTGCGCATGCTCAACGGTCTGCTGGAGCCGACCGCCGGGCACGTCCGCTTCGGCGGTCAGGACCTGACGGAACTCGGCGGCCGCGGACTGCGCGAGGTCCGCTCCAGGAAGATCAGCATGGTCTTCCAGCATTTCGCGCTCTTCCCGCACCGCAGCGTCCGCGAGAACGCTGCCTACGGCCTTGAAGTGCAGGGCGTGCCCCGCGCCGAGCGCGAACGCCGCGCCGACGAGGCGCTCGCCCTGTGTGGCCTGGCCGGCTGGGAGAAGTCCTGGCCCGACGAGCTGTCCGGCGGTATGCAGCAGCGCGTCGGCCTGGCGCGCGCCCTCGCCACGGACGCCGACCTGCTGCTCATGGACGAGTCCTTCAGCGCTCTCGACCCGCTGATCCGCCGCGACATGCAGGACCAGCTGCTCGAACTGCAGAAGACCCTGAAGAAGACCATCGTCTTCATCACCCACGACCTCAACGAGGCCATGCGCCTGGGCGACCGCATCGCCGTGATGCGCGACGGCCGGATCGTGCAGATGGGCACCGCCCAGGACATCCTCGTACGCCCCGCCAACGAGTACGTCGCCTCCTTCACCCAGGACGTCGACCGCTCCCGCGTACTGACCGCCGGTGCCGTCATGGACACCGACCTGCGCGGCGACGAGGCCGACTGCGCCTGCGAGACGGCGACGCCCGGAACGCCGTTCACCGAGCTGTGCGCGATCAGCGCCCGCGTGCCGCACGCCGTGGCGGTCGTCGACGGCGACGACGGGCTCGTCGGAGTGGTCCCCACCCGCCGGCTCGTCGGCTTCCTCGGCGACGAGCAGGCCGAGGTCGGCACCTGCGACTCCCCGCGTGACAAGGGCCCCGAGAAGGTGATGGCCCGTGCCTAGGATCCCGCTCGGCGACTGGGTCAACGACGCCGTCGACTGGCTGCTCGAACACGTCGCGTGGCTCTTCGACTTCCTCAAGACCGTCTTCACCGGCACCTACGACGGCATCAACGCCGTCCTCCAGGCGCCCGAACCGCTCCTTCTCGTCGGCATCTTCGCGGTCATCGCCTTCTGGCTGCGCGGCACGGCCGCCGGTGTCCTCACCTTCCTGGGATTCGCGTTCATCGTCTCCCTGGAACTGTGGGAGAACGCGATGATCACCCTGGCGCTGGTGCTCGTGGCGACCATCATCGCGCTGGTCGTCGCGGTACCCGTGGGTATCTGGGCGGCCCGCTCCGACCGGGTCAGCGGCATCGTGCGGCCGGTGCTGGACTTCATGCAGACACTGCCCGCGATGATCTACCTCATCCCGGCGATCCTGTTCTTCGGCACCGGCGCCTCCGCCGGCATCGTCGCCACCCTGATCTTCGCGCTCGCCCCGGGCGTGCGCATGACCGAGCTGGGCATCCGCCAGGTCGACAAGGAGCTGGTCGAGGCCGCCGAGGCCTTCGGCACCACCCCCCGCAACACGCTGCTGCGCGTCCAGCTCCCGCTGGCGCTGCCCACGGTGATGGCGGGTGTCAACCAGGTCATCATGCTCGGCCTGTCCATGGCCGCGATCGCCGGCATGGTCGGCACCGGCGGCCTCGGCGGCGACGTCAACGAGGCCATCGGCCAGCTCAACGTGGGCCTCGGCTCCGAGGCCGGCGTCGCCATCGTGATCCTGGCGATCTACCTGGACCGCATGACCAGCGCCCTGGGCACCCAGGTCTCGCCGCTCGGCCGGCGTGCCGCCGCCCGGGTCCGGGCCGCGAGCGGCCTGAAGATCTGGTCCTACCGTCCCCGCCCGCAGGTCGCCGCGATCGGCGTCGTGATCCTGGCCCTGGTGGCCGGCGGCATGGGCGTGTTCGGCGGCTCGGGTGACTCCGAGAGCGTCGCCGACGGCAAGAACGTCGGCCAGGGCAAGAAGATCACCCTCGGCTACGTCCCGTGGGACGAGGGCGTCGCCTCCACCTTCCTGTGGAAGGAGATGCTCGAACAGCGCGGCTACGAGGTGGAGGCCAAGCAGTTCGACGCCGGGCCGCTCTACACTTCCCTGGCGCAGGGCGACATCGACATCGTCACCAACGCCTGGCTGCCGACCACCCACGAGCAGTACTGGAAGAAGTACGGTGACCGGCTCGACGACCTCGGCTCCTGGTACGACGAGACGTCACTGGAGCTGACCGTCCCCGCGTACATGAAGGACGTCGACTCGCTGGCGGACCTCAAGGGGAAGGCCGCCGAGTTCGGCGGGAAGATCACCGGGATCGAGTCCAGCGCCGGTGAGATGGCCCTGCTCAAGAGCAAGGTCCTCAAGGAGTACGGCCTGGACGAGGAGTACAAGGTCGTCGACAGCTCCACCCCGGCGATGCTGGCCGAGCTGAAGCGGGCCATGAGCAAGCAGGAGCCGATCGTCGTCACGCTCTGGTCCCCGCACTGGGCGTACAACGACTACGACCTGAAGAAGCTGAAGGACCCCAAGGGCGCCTGGGGCGAGGGCGACGGCGTGCACACGCTCTCCCGCAAGGGCTTCGCCGGCGACGACCCCACCGTCGCCCGGTGGCTGAAGGACTTCGAGCTCACCGAGAAGCAGCTCACCAGCCTCGAGGCCGAGATCAACAAGGCCGGCAAGGGCAAGCAGCAGGACGCCGTGCGTACCTGGCTCAAGACCGACCCCGGCCTCGTCGACAGGTTCGCCCCGGTCGAGGGCGGCTCCGGCGGCGACACCCCCGCCGAGGCGAAGCGCCCGCTGGACATCGCCTGGTTCCCCTGGGACGAGGACATCGCCGTCACCTACCTGTGGAAGAACGTCCTGGAGCGGCGCGGCTACAAGCTGAACCTGAAGCAGATGGACGTCGGCCCGGTCTACACCGGCCTGGCCTCCGGCGACCTCGACCTCAACTTCGACGCCTGGCTGCCCCACGCCCAGAAGAACTACTGGGAGAAGAACAAGGACAACCTCACCGACCTGGGCACCTGGTACGAACCGACCTCCCTGGAGATCGCCGTCCCCTCGTACGTGAAGGACGTCAAGTCCCTCGCCGACCTCAAGGGCAAGGCCGACCTCTTCGACGGGAAGATCATCGGCATCGAGCCCGGCACCGGTGAGATGCAGCTGCTCAAGAACGAGGTCATGCCGGGCTACGGCCTGGAGGACGAGTACGAGGTCGTCGACGGCTCCACGCCGGCGATGCTGGCCGAGCTCAAGCGCGCCCTGGCCAAGAAGGAGCCGGTCGCGGTCACGCTCTGGTCGCCGCACTGGGCGTACAGCGAGTACGAGCTGACCAAGCTGAAGGACCCGGAGAAGGCCTTCGGCGAGGGCAACACGATCCGCACCATCTCCAGCAAGAAGTTCCCCGAGCAGTACCCGCAGCTCACCAAGTGGGTCAAGGGCTTCCACATGAGCGAGGGCGAACTCGGCAGCCTGGAGGCCGAGATCAAGAACCGCGGTCAGGGCCACGAGGAGGAAGCCGTGGCGGCCTGGCTGAAGGAGCACCCGGACATGGTGGACCGGATGACCCCGCAGTAGGACGCACAGCGGCACGGGCGGCAGTAGGGCCCGTGCACGGCCACGCGTAGGACGGCCCCCGAGGGGTGGGCCGGCCGCACTCCGACGGTGCGGCCGGCCCACCCCTCGGGTCTTTCCCGCCGGGACACGGTTAGGATCCGGACAACCACGGAGCGCCAAGCCCCCGCCTGAGCTTCTTCTACGGGGCTGGACGGACCGGTGGGAACATGGAGGGGTGTCCGCGCCTTGAACCGGTAGGGCGTCCGGCGCGGCGGGCGGGTCGGCCCTCCGGTGGCGAGAAACGTGAGGTCGCGGCCACCGCACCGTGACATCGATGTGACGGCCGCGTGAAACGGTTTGCCGAACATGCGTAGGGTGCAGAGAACTCAGCAGGAGAGCGGCGCCCCGAGACGGGCACCGCGGCGGAACGGCGACGGGTGAAGGAGGGAGCCGGAGCGATGGGCGACCACAAAGACCAGCACCTTCGGGTGGGCGCGGCCGTACGGCGGCGGCGCCGGGCCCTCGAGCTCACCCTCGCCGTCGTCTCCGAGCGCAGCGGGCTGTCCGTGCCCTTCCTGAGCCAGATCGAGAACGACCGGGCGCGGCCCAGCCAGAGCTCCCTGGAGAAGGTCGCCGACGCCCTGCGCACCACCGCCGTGGAGCTGCTCGCCGCCGCCGACCCCGCGTGCAGCGTGGACGTGGTCCGCGCCGAGGACCCCGACCCGGAGCTGGCCCCCAGGGTGCGCTCCCTGGTGCGCGGACACCATCAGATGCACGCCTCGGAATTCACCGGCGACCACGACGCGGGCCGCGAACTGCAGTACCGCAACGACCAGTTGATGTTCGTGGCCGAGGGAGCCGTGGAGATCGAGGCCGAGGGCCGCGCCTACCGGCTGGGGCGCGGCGACACGCTCTACCTCACCGGCGGGGTGCGGCACCGGTGGCGGGCCACGGTGCCCGACACCCGGCTCGTCGTGGTGGCGGTCGCCGAGCACATCGAGGCGGTACGGGACCGGCCGCGCCGGTGAGCGCGCCGTGAGGGTCGTCTCGCTGGTGCCCTCGCTGACCGAGGCCGTGGCCGGTACGGTCCCCGGCGCCCTGGTCGGCGCCACCGACTGGTGCACGCACCCGGCCGGCCTCGACGTCGTACGCGTCGGCGGCACCAAGAACCCCGCGGTCGAGCGGATCCTCTCCCTCGCGCCCGACCTGGTGGTGGCCAACGAGGAGGAGAACCGCGCCCCCGACCTGGACGCCCTGCGCGCGGCGGGCCTCGAGGTGCTGGTGACCGAGGTGCGCACCGTGCTGCAGGCCTTCGGCGAGCTGGCGCGGCTGCTGACGGCCTGCGGAGCGCCGTCACGGCCCCGGTGGCTGGACGAGGCGGAGGCGGCCTGGTCGACGCTGCCGGTCCCCGCGCGGCGCCGCACGGCCGTCGTACCGGTCTGGCGCAGGCCCTGGATGGTGCTGGGCCGGGACACCTTCGCGGGTGACGTACTGGCCCGCCTCGGCATCGACCACCTGTACGCCGGTGACACCGACCGCTACCCGAAGGTCCCGGTCGAGGAACTGCGGGCGGCCCGCCCGGACATCGTGGTGCTGCCGGACGAGCCGTACCGCTTCACCGCCGACGACGGCCCGGAGGCCTTCCCCGGCCTGCCCTGCGCCCTCGTCGACGGGCGGTACCTCACGTGGTACGGGCCGTCGCTGGGCGGGGCGCCCCGGGTGCTGGGCGCGGCCCTGCGAGCAGCACGCCGCTGACCAGTCCGTGCGCGGTCCGCACGGCGGCTACGGCCCAGGCGGCGACGAGCACCGCGTACAGCAGGACGGTGAGCCCGTCGTAGACGACGAGCCCGGTGTGCCGGGCCAGCGCCTCGGCGCCGGTGACGCAGGTGCCCACCGGGAAGGTGAACGACCACCACGTCATCGAGAAGCCCATGCCCTCCCGCCGGGCCCGCACGACGTGCGCGACGGCGAGGCACAGCCACATCAGCGCGAAGCCCGTCACGGGCACGCCGTACAGCACGGCGAGCACCCGGAAACCCTCGGCGTACAGGTCCGGCACGACCCCCGGGGCCACGTCCGCGAACTTCCCCACGGCGGTCGTCGACTGCCCGAGCGGACCCAGCACCAGGAACAGGGACGGGGTGAGCGCGAGCGGCAGCGGGCCGCCGGTCAGCAGCCGGCCGAAGATCACCGGAAGCGTCACCAGGGTCGCGAGCAGGCTCACCCCGAACATCGCGACACAGGCGAGCAGCAGCGTCTCGCGGGCCTGCCCCGGCGGGAGGTGCGGAACCAGCAGCGGACCGACGGCCGCGGACACCATCGGCGCGACCAACGGCAGCAGCCACACCGGACTGGCCTGTCCCGGCTCGACCCGGTGGCGCACGGCCATCAGATACGGCACGGCGACCGCCGCCACGAGGCCGACGACGGTGCCGGTGGTGAAGAGCACGGTGTCCAGGGCGACCGCGGCCGGGGTGCCGATCCAGTCCCCTCCGACGGTCACCGCGCCCCCGCCCACGGCCAGCAGCGCCATCGACAGACAGCCGTAGAACGGGGCCGCCGCCGGGTCGAGCAGATGGGCGCGGGCCTGGTCGCGGTGGTGCCGCCAGTGCAGGGACCTGGCGGCCAGCAGGACGGCGAGCAGGACGAGGGACAGCGCCCAGACCGAGGCGCAGACGGCCCGCAGCCCCGGCACGTGCCAGGGCAGCCCGGCGCCCGCGGTGCCGACGATGGCGGTTCCCATGACGCAGGCGTACCAGTTGGGCCCGAGGTGACGGACGGCAGGGACGCGCCGGGGTGGGGCGGCGGGGGAGAGAGGCTGGGCTGCGGTGACCATGCGTCCACGGTCTCCGCGACCGGAGGCCCTGACCAGGGACCATGTTCCTATGAGGACATAAACTGAGGTTATGAGCAGCAGTGCGGACAGCGCGGCGGACGGACACGGCGTACCGGGCGCACCGGGGCGGCAAATGGCGGGCCCGTTGGCGCACCGGGTACCGGATCTCGGAGCCCTGGAGCTGCTGCTGGCGGTGGCGCGCCTGGGCAGCCTCGGCGGGGCGGCGCGCGAGCTCGGCATCACACAGCCGGCCGCCAGCAGCCGCATCCGCTCGATGGAACGCCAGCTGGGGGTCGCCCTGGTGGACCGCTCGCCGCGGGGGTCCCGGCTCACCGACGCCGGCGCGCTGGTCACGGACTGGGCCCGCCGGATCGTGGAGGCGGCCGAGGCGTTCGACGCGGGCGCGCAGGCGCTGCGGGACCGGCGGGACTCGCGGCTGAGGGTGGCGGCGAGCATGACGATCGCCGAGTACCTGCTGCCGGGCTGGCTGGTCGCGCTGCGCGGGCAGCTGCCCGACACCGCGGTGTCGCTGCTCGCCGGGAACTCCGCGGCGGTGGCGGAGCGCCTGCTGTCGGGCGAGGCCGACCTGGGGTTCGTGGAGGGGGTGAGCGTCCCGTCGGGCCTCGACTCGGTCGTCATCGCCCATGACCGGCTGATCGTCGTGGCCGCCCCCGGCCACCCGTGGGCCCGGCGCCGGCGCCCGGTCGAGGCGGCCGAACTGGCGGCCACCCCGCTGATCCTGCGCGAGAAGGGCTCCGGCACCCGGCAGGTCCTCGACGCGGCGCTGGGCGGTCTGGCCCGCCCCCTGATCGAACTGTCGTCGACCACGGCGGTGAAGGCGGCGGCGGTGAGCGGCGCGGGTCCTTCCGTGCTCAGCGAACTCGCCGTCGGTGAGGAGCTGGCGACCCGGCGCCTGGTGAGCGTGCCGGTGTCCGACGTCGCCCTCGCCCGCGACCTGCGGGCGGTCTGGCCCACGGGCCACCGCCCGACCGGCCCCGCCCGACGACTGCTCTCGCTGACCCGGGCCTGACCCCGGACCGCCGGGGCCTTCGCGGGGGCTTTGACGGCGGGTAATGGATCTTCTCCGTACCTTTGCCACGCCACGCCGTGGTGGCAACACGCTCAGGCCAGGAACCCGCGCAGCAGCGCCGCCGTCCCCGCGCAGTGCTCCCGCATGATCTCCCGCGCCCCGTCCGCGTCCCCGTCGAGCACGGCCTCCACCAGCGCGGTGTGCTGCCGCTGGGAGTGCTCCAGGTTGCGCACCAGCAGCGGAATGCAGTCCAGCAGGCCGTTCACGGTCGCCCGTACGCCCGCGTACCGCGCGGCCAGCGTCGGTGAGCCGCACAGCTCGGCGAGCGCGAGGTGCAGCATCGTGTCCAGCCGCCGGTACTCCGCCGGCGGCGCGTCGTGCGTGGCCTCCAGCGCCCCGCGCAGCCGCGCCGCCTGCCCGTCCCCCAGCCCGTGCGCCGCGCACAGCCCGGCCGCGCCCACCTCCAGCACCTCCCGGAAACGCAGCACGTCCTCCAGGTCGACCCCGGCGACCCGGCGCCGCAGCTCGTCCTCGCCGGCCGCGTCCGGGCCAGGGAGCACGAACGTGCCGCCGTACCGGCCGCGCCGGGCCTCCACCAGCCCCTGGTCCTGGAGCACCCGCAGCACCTCGCGCAGCGTCACCCGGCTGATCCGCAGCCGCTGCGCCAGCTCCCGCTCCGCGGGCAGCCGCTCACCCGCGGACACCAGGCCCAGCCTGACGACCTGGAGGATCTGCTCCAGCGCCTCCTCGAAGCCGTTGCCGGCCCGTACCGGCCGCAGTACCGGCGTGAGCCGGTCCGGCACGCTCCCCCCGGTTGCCTCCGGCATGCGGCCGCGTCCCCTTCCCAACCAATGGTTCCCAGCAATACCTTATGGTCCCCGGCCAGAAGGAGCCCTCCCCGTGGCAGACCGCACACCTCCGCTCGGTGTCGAGGAACTGCACGCAGCCGTCGCGGGCGGCGAGATCGACACCGTCGTCCTGGCCTTCCCCGACATGCAGGGCCGCCTCCAGGGCAAGCGGTTCGCCGCACGCTTCTTCCTCGACGAGGTCCTGAGGCACGGCACCGAGGGCTGCAACTACCTCCTCGCCGTCGACGCCGACATGAACACCGTCGACGGATACGCGATGTCCTCCTGGGACCGCGGCTACGGCGACTTCGCCCTGCACACCGACCCGGCCACCCTGCGCCGCCTGCCGTGGAACGAGGGCACCGCGATGGTGATGGCCGACCTCGCCTGGGAGGACGGCTCCCCGGTGCTCGCCGCGCCCCGGCAGATCCTGCGCCGCCAGCTCGAACGCCTCGCCGGGCACGGGTACACCGCGCAGGTCGGCACCGAGCTGGAGTTCATCGTCTTCCGGGACACCTACGAACAGGCCTGGGACGCGAACTACCAAGGCCTGACCCCCGTCAACCAGTACAACGTCGACTACTCGGTCCTCGGCACCGGACGCGTCGAGCCCCTGCTGCGCCGCATCCGCAACGAGATGGCCGGCGCCGGCCTCACCGTCGAGTCCGCCAAGGGCGAGTGCAGCCCCGGCCAGCACGAGATCGCCTTCCGCTACGACGAGGCCCTGGTCACCTGCGACCAGCACGCCGTCTACAAGACCGGCGCCAAGGAGATCGCCGCCCAGGAGGGCATGTCGCTCACCTTCATGGCCAAGTACAACGAGCGCGAGGGCAACTCCTGCCACATCCACCTCTCCCTCACCGACGCCGACGGCAACAGCGTCATGCCCGGCGACCGGGAGGGCGGCATGTCCGACGTCATGCGGCACTTCCTCGCCGGACAGCTCGCGGCGCTGCGCGAGTTCGCGCTGCTCTACGCCCCGCACATCAACTCCTACAAGCGCTTCCAGCCCGGCTCCTTCGCCCCCACCGCCGTCGCCTGGGGGCACGACAACCGCACCTGCGCCCTGCGCGTCGTCGGCCACGGACGCTCCCTGCGCTTCGAGAACCGGCTCCCCGGCGGCGACGTCAACCCGTACCTCGCGGTGGCGGGCATGGTGGCGGCCGGCCTGCACGGCGTCGAGCGGCGACTGGAACTGCCCGAGCCCTGCCCCGGCAACGCCTACGACACCGCCGACTTCGCGCACGTCCCCGCCACCCTGCGCGAGGCCGCCGGACTCTGGGAGAACAGCACCCTCGCCAAAGCAGCCTTCGGGGACGAGGTCGTCGCCCACTACCGCAACATGGCGCGCGTCGAACTGGACGCCTTCGACGCCGCGGTCACGGACTGGGAACTGCGCCGCTCCTTCGAACGCATGTGAGGCCCCACATGTCCCATGAACGGCAGGAACTGCGTGTCCTGAACCCCGCCACCGAAGAGGTCCTCGCCACCGTCCCCGCAGCCTCGGCGGCCGACGTCGACGCCGCGGTCGTACGGGCCGCACGGGCGCAGGAGAGCTGGGCCGCGCTCGCCCCCGGCGACCGTGCCCGGCTGCTGCGCCGGTTCGCCGCCGTGGTGGACGGGCACCTGGAGGAGCTGGCCCTGCTGGAGGTCCGGGAGGCCGGGCACACCGTCGGCAACGCCCGCTGGGAGGCAGGGAACGTCCGCGACCTGCTCGACTACGCCGCCGGGGGAGTGGAGCGCCTCACCGGCCGGCAGATCCCGGTCGCCGGCGGCCTCGACGTGACCCTCCTCGAACCCCTCGGCGTCGTCGGCGTCATCGCACCCTGGAACTTCCCGATGCCGATCGCGGCCTGGGGCACGGCACCGGCGCTCGCGGCGGGCAACGCGGTCCTCCTCAAGCCCGCCGAGACCACCCCGCTGACCGCGCTGCGGCTGGCGGAACTCGCCCTGGAGGCGGGGCTGCCCGAGGGCCTGTTCCAGGTGCTGCCCGGACACGGCCCGGTCGCGGGCGACGCGCTCGTCGGGCACCCGGGGGTCGCGAAGATCGTCTTCACCGGGTCGACCACCGTGGGCCGACGGATCGCGGCCAAGAGCGCGGCGCTCCTCAAGCCCGTCACCCTGGAACTCGGCGGCAAGAGCCCCAACATCGTCTTCGCCGACGCCGAACTGGAGGCCGCCGCGGCCGCCACCCCCATGTCCTTCCTCGACAACTCCGGCCAGGACTGCTGTGCGCGCACCCGCATCCTCGTCCAGCGCTCGGTGTACGACCGCTTCCTCGGCCTGCTCGCCCCCGCGATCGAGTCCGTCCGCGTCGGCGACCCGGCCGACGAACGCACCGACATGGGCCCGCTGATCTCCCGCGCCCAGCTGGACCGGGTCCGGTCCTACGTCCCCGACGACGCCGACGGCATCCGCGGCAAGGCACCCGAGGTCGGCCCCGGCTTCTGGTTCCCGCCCACCGTCCTCACCGGCGTCGACCCGCACGCGCGCGTGGCCGTCGAGGAGGTCTTCGGGCCCGTCGCCGTCGTCCTGCCCTTCGACGACGAGGCCGACGCGGTCCGCCTGGCCAACGCCACCGAGTACGGCCTGTCCGGCTCGCTCTGGACCCGGGACGTCGGCCGCGCCCTGCGCGTCTCGCAAGCGGTGCGGGCCGGGAACCTGTCCGTCAACTCCCACGCGAGCGTCCGCTACTGGACGCCGTTCGGCGGGTTCAAGCAGTCCGGCCTCGGCCGCGAACTCGGCCCGGACGCGCTGACCGCCTTCACCGAGACCAAGAACGTCTTCATCAGCAACGTCCCGTCGAGCACGGAGGGTCCCGCACAGTGAGCGAAGCGACCGAGGACATCATCTGCCGCCGCCTGGCCGGCCGGACCGCCGTCGTCACCGGGGCCGGCAGCGGCATCGGCCTCGCCGCCGCCCGCCGGCTCGCCTCCGAGGGGGCGCACGTCGTCTGCGGCGACGTCGACGAGACCCGGGGCAAGGCGGCGGCCGAGGAGACCGGCGGGATCTTCGTCAAGGTCGACGTCACCGACGCCGAGCAGGTGGAGGCGCTGTTCAGGACGGCGTACGACACCTACGGCAGTGTCGACGTCGCGTTCAACAACGCCGGCATCTCGCCGCCCGACGACGACTCCATCCTCGAGACCGGCCTGGAGGCGTGGAAGCGCGTCCAGGAGGTCAACCTGACCTCCGTCTACCTGTGCTGCAAGGCCGCCATCCCGTACATGCGCCGACAGGGCAGGGGCTCGATCATCAACACGGCGTCCTTCGTGGCCAGGATGGGCGCCGCCACCAGCCAGATCTCGTACACCGCCTCCAAGGGCGGCGTCCTCGCCATGTCACGCGAGCTGGGCGTGCAGTTCGCGCGGGAGGGCATCCGCGTCAACGCCCTGTGCCCCGGTCCGGTCAACACCCCGCTCCTCCAGGAACTGTTCGCCAAGGACCCGGAGCGGGCCGCGCGCCGCCTCGTCCACATCCCCGTCGGGCGCTTCGCCGAGGCCACGGAGATCGCCGCCGCCGTCGCGTTCCTGGCCAGCGACGACTCCTCGTTCGTGAACGCCACCGACTTCCTGGTGGACGGCGGGATCTCGGGGGCGTACGTCACACCGCTGTAGATCACCGCGGGCCGCGTCCTACAGTGCCGGGATGAGTATGACGCCTCCGCCCGGCTGGTACCGCGACCCGTCGGGCCCGCACCAGGAACGCTGGTGGGACGGAACGGCCTGGACGGAGCACCGGCGCGCCCCCGAGGCCCCCGGCTACGGAGCGCCCCTGCCCCCGCAGCCGATGCCGCAGGCGGTGCCTCAGGCGGTGCCCGGTCAGCCGTCGACCGTGCCGCTGTTCACGGGCGGAGGCCCCGGGCAGCGGCAGCCGGGTGCCGGGGGCGGGCGCGGGAAGGCCGTCGCCCTCGTCACCGCCGCGGCCGTGCTGGTCGCGGCGGTCGTCACCGGCGTGTTCGTCCTCGGCGAGGACGACGGCGGCGGCCCCGAGGCGCGGACCCCGCCGGCCACGGCGACCACCACCGGCCCGGCGCCGGCGAGTGGGACGCCGACGCCTTCGCCCACTCCCACGGAGTCCGTCGCCGACGACCCGGCCGTGGTCGAGGACCAGCTCAACGGCATCACCTTCCCGCTGCCGGACGGCTGGATCCCGCCGAAGTACGTCGCCGAGGACGACGTCATGATGATCACGGACGGCACCTACGACTGCCCCGCCGACGGCGGTGTGTGCCGGCACGGCCTCGTCATCTCCCGCACCGTCACGGCGAACGCCGAGTCCTCCCCGAAGGCCCTCGCCGAGCAGGACATCGAGGACGCGGCCGACGACGCCTACGAACGCGACCTCGTCGGCAACAAGCCCTTCGGGGGCATCCGGGCCCACGAGGAGGTGGGATCCGGGCCGGTCGCGGTCGCCGGACGCGCCGGGTACTACGTGCGCTGGCGGGTGAGGACGGCAGAGGGCCCCGGCGGCTACGTCCAGTCGATGGTGTTCCCCTCGACCGTCGGCACCGAGTCCCCGATCCTCGTCCGCTACGTCTTCGACGCCGGCGCGGACGGACCACCGCTCGCCGAGATGGACCGCATCACCAAGGGCATCCGGCCCGTCGGCGACGCGGACACGGGCGGCGGCGTGGGCAGCGGCATCGGCCCGACGAGCTGACCCTGCCGCCCTACAGGAAGGCGTGCCCCTCGCCCCGGTACGTCGGCACCGTCGCCGTCACCGCGTCCCCCTCCACCAGGTGCAGCGCGTCGAACCGCTCGCAGAGTTCACCGGCCTTGGCGTGCCGGAACCACACCTTGTCGCCGATGAGGAGGTCGTCGGCGGGCGGGCCGAGCAGCGGCGTCTGCACCTCGCCGGCGCCCTCCTGGGGGTCGTAGCGCAGCCCCTCGGGCAGATACGGCACCGGCAGCCGGTCGGTCCCGGCCGCACCGGAGGCCGGATAGCCGCCGCCGAGCACGGTCACGACGCCGACTCCCGGCCGCCGCACGACGGGCTGCGCGAACAGCGCGGCCGGCCGCCCGCTGAACGACGTGTAGTTGTCGAACAGCCGCGGCAGGTACAGACCGGACCCGGCGGCTATCTCCGTGACCGCGTCCTCCGCCGCGGTGTGCTGCACGCTGCCCGTGCCGCCGCCGTTGACGAACTCCAGGCCGGGCACCACGGCCCGGACCGCCCGCACCACCGCGGCCCGCCGCTCGGCGAGCTCCCGGCGGGCGGCGGCCTGCATCAGCCGCACCGCCCGCGACCGCAGCGGACGGCCGGCCACCGCGTCCCCGACACCGGCGACATGACCCTCGTACGCCATGATGCCGACGACCTCGAACCCCGGCCGGCGGGCCACCGACCGGGCCAGGTCGGCGACCTGGGCGGGGGAGTGCAGCGGGGAACGGCGGGCCCCGACCCGCACCCGACCGCCGAGCAGTCTCAGCGAGGTGTCCAACTCCAGGCAGACCCGCACGACTTCACGGCCGCCGTCGCGCGCCGCGTCGATGAGGCTCAGCTGCACCGGGTCGTCGACCATCACGGTCACGGCGGAGGCGAGCCCCGGGTCGGCGGTCAGCTCCGCGTACCCGGCGCGGTCCGCCGACGGATAGGCGAGGAGCACGTCCTCGAAACCGGAGCGCGCCAGCCACAGCGACTCGGCCAGGGTGAAGGACATGACGCCCGCGAAACCGTCTCTCGCCAGGGCCCGTTCCAGCAGCGCACGGCAGCGTACGGACTTGCTGGCGACCCGGATCGGTTTGCCGCCGGCCCGGCGGACCAGATCGTCCGCGTTGGCGTCGAAGGCGTCCAGGTCCACGATCGCCACGGGGGCGTCCAGATGAGCGGTGGCCCGGTCGTAACGGGCCCGGTCGGCGGCGCGCGCAGTCATGAACGCAGCCTGCCAGACCGGTCTACCGCGGGGTAGGGGGACGTTCCGGGCCAATGCCACCGGCGCGCGGACTGGTTCCCCGCCGGGCGGGAGCACGCCGTAGAGTGACGCGCACGCACGGTGGTACGGCCCCGGTGACAGGGCCCCGAGGTCCGCGCCGGGATGGCGGTCCTCCCGTGCGGGTATGCGTGCCCGGGACGGGTCGTTCCGCGCCGGGCCGGGGCAGGAGACCACATCACCGGCCCGCGCCGGAGGAACGGCCCGGGTCGAGGAACGGGGGGTGCATGAGCACGGAAGCGCGCCGCGCCTCCCTCCCCCCACGCCCGGGCACCCCACCCCGCCCCGCCCCCCTCCCGCCCACCGAAGCC